>NZ_WUDQ01000500.1:0-2741 GCF_009827695.1 Paenibacillus sp. OT2-17
CCCGAGGTCCGTCCGAGCGTATAGCGTCAGTACCGGGCTGATTAAACCGATAACAAAAGACTGCAAAAACAGCGCCGGGTAAATTAACGGATTGACGTTAAGCTTTGTTTTGAGCACGCCAATCGTCTCCTGGATTCCTTTCAGAACTCCCCGCTTCTGCTTTATGTGCCCATCAGACGACACTAGAGCGCTCTGTTCGAGGTCACCTTTGTTAGCAGACCTTTTCGGTCCTGGCAGCATGAGAGCAACCAACAACAATACAACACTGCATCCTATCAAAATCATGAACACCATGCCGTAAGAATGCCCATAGTGGGATATGGCGAAGTTCATAATGAGCGGACCCAATCCCGTTCCGCCCATAGACGCAATTTCCAGTGTGCCCATCGCCGCGCCATTGCTGTTATTAGGCCCGGACATTTCGGTCGTTCCGGTCATAACACAAGGCCAGAGCGGAGAAGTACCCAGACCGAGCAGCAGACACGCGACGACGAGCCACACGGGCTCTGACAGTACGCTCAGCATAATAATAGCTACAAGCGTAAACAACAGTGCGGTCGACATCGTTCCACGGTAACCAAGCCGTTCAGCCATCCAGCCCGCCGGTGCCCGGAACGCATTGTCTCCAAAATATTGAAGTGAAAAGGCTAAACCAATAATCCCGGCTGACAAACCAAGCGTTTCTCCCATATATACCGGAAGGATGGATACCAGAAGAGATCCTTTCATAAATTCGACTAGAAATACCAAAACCCACAATTTGCTAAAAAAAGGAGTCCACAGCCGCTGCGGAGCTTCTTTTCGTCCTTTTTGCCACATCTAATCCACATCCTCCACCTTCGTTTTTTGGCTATAAAGACCGGGTTCTCCGCCTACTCCACTCTTTCGCAAATAAATGCGCCCTCAATCGCTTGCATTCCTACTTCAAACTGCTATACTCAATTTTGTTCTATTATCACTTGCACAGGATTGTCGAAATCCTGCACGAAAGGTTGTGACAACACTAATGAATCAAAGCAACACCCCGCTTTTTACTGCTTTGAAGAAGCACGCTCAGAGCAACCCGGTTCAATTTCACATCCCAGGTCATAAAAAGGGAGTCGGAGCAGATCCGGAATTTCGCGAATTTATGGGGGATAATGCCTTTTCCATAGATATGATCAACATCGCTCCATTGGACGATCTGCATCAACCAACAGGTGTCATCGAAGAAGCCCAAAAGCTTGCAGCAGATGCCTTCGGAGCAGATTATACTTACTACAGTGTACAGGGGACAAGCGGAGCCATCATCACCATGATTATGTCCATTTGCTTGCCAGGTGATAAAATTATTGTACCCAGAAACGTACACAAATCTATAATGTCTGCCATTATCTTTGCTGGTGCAAAACCAGTATTCATTTCTCCAGTCAGTGATGAAAATCTCGGTATTCACCACGGGGTTACAACCAAGTCCGTACGCCGGGCATTGGAACGCCACCCTGACGCCAAGGGCGTCCTTGTTATCAACCCGACATATTACGGTGTGTGCGCCGACTTAAAAGAAATTGTAGATCTCGCTCACAGCTATAATGTGCCGGTCCTGGTCGATGAGGCTCACGGGGTACTAATTCATTTTCATCCTGATCTACCGATGTCCGCCATGGAGGCGGGAGCAGACATGTCAGCTACAAGTGTCCACAAGCTGGGCGGTTCCTTGACACAAAGCTCGATCTTGAATGTAAATACGAAAAACGGATACGTTAACCCACAACGTGTACAAACGATTTTCAGTATGCTGACAACGACATCCACTTCGTATCTCCTGTTGGCTTCCTTGGACACATCCCGACGCAACCTAGCACTTAACGGTCATGAAATAGCACAACGAGCCCTTGATTTGGCTGAATATTGCCGCTCAGAGGTTAACAAGATTGAAGGACTATATTGCTTTGGTAGTGAAATTCTCGGCACGGAAGCTACCTACGATTATGATCCAACCAAAATTACGGTTCATATCCGTCATTTAGGTCTTACCGGATACGATGTCGAAAATTGGCTGAGAGATCACTACAATATCGAGGTTGAGCTTAGCGATATGTACAATATTCTCTGTTTGGTGACCCCTGGTGATACCAAAGAGGAAATTGAAATTTTGTTGAAAGCTCTGCGTGAGCTGGCTTCTCTGCACTATTCCACAGGTCAGGAGCATGAGCTGGTTGTAAAGATACCGGATATCCCTCAGCTCTCCCTTATTCCAAGAGACGCTTTTTATGGAGATACGGAAATCGTGCCTTTCAAGGAATCTGCTGGCCGCATTATTGCAGAATTCATTTATGTGTATCCACCTGGTATTCCGATCTTACTGCCAGGAGAAGTTATTTCGCAGGACAATATTGATTATATTGTTGATCATGTAGAAGTAGGCCTGCCTGTTAAAGGACCTGAGGACCGAACAGTACATCAAGTGAAGGTTATCGTCGAGACTGACGCTATTTCATAATATTGAACTGTCAACACATGCTTACAAAATATGTTGATAGCCAACAAAAAAAGCCCCCATTTGGGGGCTTTTTTCTTGAAGAGCTATACAGCTGCTACATCCAATTCTATTCGTATTGAGCAACAAGCTCGCTATATGCGGCTTCTACACGTTTCCACTCATCTTCGTCCTCAATATTGTAAAGCACCATTTCTTCGTTTTCTTCTTCCATACGAAGAATAATGCCATCCGCTTCGGGATTGCCTCGCTCAAGCAGAAG
>NZ_WUDQ01000501.1:0-2737 GCF_009827695.1 Paenibacillus sp. OT2-17
AAGACATATGCCCATTAACAGTTCTTGATCCCGGCTGATATTCAGGTTAAAGCCCCTGTCAATTTCAGCCAGCATTTCTCTGCCAAGCTCATAAATTCCCCGATCCAAGAGCTTCTGAGGCCCTGTCTCTTCTGTCTGTTGCTCCGTAACTCCCTCAAACCACTTGTTCCCGGCCAGATGCATGGCGATATAAGCAACCTCATCCTCCGGAAAGGTCAAATCCATTTGCTTTTCAATGTGGCTAACAATATGTTCAGCGGCTCGAAATTCCTCGGTAGCCCGAAAATCTTCCCTTTCATCGGAAAGCATCGCGACCCTGTTCCCATCGCGAATACGCTTGCAAGCTATAGCGATATGAATGGACAGGTTGTTGAAGGCAACATCCGACAAAGTGACCCCGTGGTTCTGGATTTGCTCCAGAATAATACCTCGAATGAGTGTCATTTCCCAAGGGGTAACCATTCTCGATGCGGCCTCCACGCCCCCAGTCCTTTCTTCTTCAGAACGGTTGACGATGAATTCAGACATGCAGAAACGTAAGCGAACCTCGTCGCCCCTCAGCTTGACACCGTAATTCGGGCGCTTATCAATGCCGATTCCGTAAGCCTGTAGCATATGCTTAACCTCTTTGAAATCATTTTGTACGGTGGATTTGCTAATGTATAACTCATCCGCCAACTCTTCGAGCTTCAAATAATTTTCTGTAAGCAGGAGGCGCGAGATTAAATAACGCTGTCGGTATTCAGGAGAATTGGGATCATCCGGTTCGTTATACAGGAACAAATGCTGTAGGAGCGTACGAAAGCTGCGGTCGTCCGTGATTTTCAGTTCATACCCCCTTGAACGAACAGGCTGAATCGATGCTCCATGCTTGGCCAGAAATTCATCCAGTTCTCTGATATCGCTACGTACGGTACGTGAAGTAACCTGGATCAACTTTGCCAGATGCTCGCTGTTGACAGGAGTGTCCGCAGCCAGCAAATGCTGTAGAATCGAAACCATTCGCGTATTCATTCAAGGTGACCCCCCGTTCTTTTGTCAAAATCTATCCTCTACTCAGGCCTGCTCGGTTAGCTCGCCTTTAGGTACGAAAGTGGCAGGAGCAGCACAGGAATTGCGCTCTACAAATTTCGTATCCACTGTGATTTTTGCTGTAACCTGCGTTCCCTGCTCAATAGTATCGGTCAGGAGATCGACAGCCAGAACGGCCATTCTTTCTTTTTCTACATGAATGGTCGTTAGCTCCGGCGTAACAATGACCGATTCCGTAATGTTGTCAAAGCCGATAATTGAAGTATCCTGCGGCACCCGGATGCCAAGCTCGCTCATGGTCTTCATAGCGCTGATAGCAATATAGTCGCATTCGCAGAACCAGGCCGTCGGCAAAGTTTTCCCGCTCTCCAGATAAACGGTTAACTGCCGATTCAGATCCTCCTGCGAAGTAAGAATGGTTGGCGCTACAGCCAGCATTTGTGCCTCCGGAATCTTCAGCCCCCGTTCCATGAGTGCCGCCAAAAATCCGCGTTTACGTTCCTCAAAATTATGAATTCGTACATTTGAAGCAATATAACCGATTGAGGTATGACCCATGTCGCATAAATAAGCTCCTGCCTGATAAGCACCCATAACATTATTAATCTGGATAAATTGTACGGGAAGCGTATCAAAGCAGGTATCCAGCACAATCAGATTCGGCAGCTTGCCATGAATATCACTGATCTGCTCACGGGTCAGATTGGTTCCCAGAACAATGGTGCCTGCACTGCGTTTCTCCTCTGCAACCATCTGGATATCCCTCTGGAAAAATTCTACGTCGACCGTCGAGAAGATCAACGAATACCCTTTTTGTCGGCAACGTTCCTCAATAAACTGGATTAATTCTTTAAAAAATGGCTGTTGATAGTATTCCTCAAGGACAATGCCCGAATTTGTACACACGAGAAAAAGCAAGGACTTATCACTTCTTGAAGCCGTTATCGTCTTGCTTTTGGGACTGTATCCTGCCTCGTGGGCTACCTGGAGAATACGTTCACGCGTATCCGGGCCAATACCCGGCTTGCCGCTGAAGGCCAGTGAAACAGCTGATTTGGATACGTTGGCCAGCTTGGCAATGTCTTCCATTTTCATGCCCTAATTCTCCATTCTAAATAAGATGAACACAGCAGTGAAGTGAATAAATGAAGTTTACACCGATTTGAGATGCGATGCAATAATTAGCTGAATTTATTTATATTTGTTTAGTTATTTTTTTAGTTTTTATAACTAAATATCACTAAATAATTAATTGACACCGTTTTAATTCGATGTTACTATGGCCTCGACATAGAAATAGTCATTGAATTTAGTTTTTATAACTAAACTAATTTGATTTTGTTTAGTTTATTTATTCTATTTTGTTCAGCAAATGTTGTTTATTCAAGTACAGAGGAGACATGATCATGAAGAAATTAAAGTTGGGTTATGCTCCGACGCGCCGATTTACGTTCAGCGCCGACGATGCCTTTAAGTACAAAGTGGAAATTCGCAAGAAAATTGAGAGTTTTGGCATGGATATCGACATTGTAGACCTGGAGGGCCTTAATGAGGAAGGCTTGCTGTATGACGACCATATAAACGCGGATTTAATTGCAAAGCGATTCAAAGAAGAAGAAGTCGACGCTGTTTTTTTCCCACATTGCAACTTTGGTACAGAAGATACTGTAGCTCGTGTAGGCAAGGCGCTCGGCAAGCCTGTCTT
>NZ_WUDQ01000502.1:0-2722 GCF_009827695.1 Paenibacillus sp. OT2-17
TGTTGCAATTGCAGTCGCAGCGGCGGCGGAATCCGTAACAAGGTTATCCCCTGAACTTGTGCTAACCAAGCCGGTTACAGGCATGTTGTCCATTTCAAGTAATCCCGATTTCCCTACCGTCGCCAAGCGAATCGCGTTGCGACTTGCTTCTCCCATACCATCGCCGATAAAGAGAATGACATTCTTAGGAGCATCGACTTTCGCTGACGAGGTTTTCAGTCCTTTGAATACCTGTGCGGTAGTAGACTTGGTACTAGATGAGGCTGCAAAAGCGTTAGGGATATTAGCAGATAACAATGGCGCACTCAAAACGGTAATGGCACCGAAAGCAAGGATACTCTTTTTCATCGAACGCTTTTTCACAAGGTCACACTCCAATAAATTTAATATTCATATATGATAAAGTAATCATATATCTGCTTTGTAAAGCATCGTAAAGCAAAAGATTACACGAATGTAAAATTTGGAGTGACCACCTGTTTTTTATAAAACAAAAGAAGACACCGACTCTTGGTTTATCAAAGTCGATGCCCTCTGGCGTCTATATTTAAATGGCGGCGATATTTTTGCCGATCGGCATGGTGTAGTAGAGCGGTTTTTGCTGTCCATTTTGCTGATAGACTACAAGCAGAAGCGTGCGGCCTTCGGCTGTCAATGGGCTTCCCCCACTCAGGATATGATCCAGACTAAATGGCAGTACATCCAGCACCGCGTGCTTTTGCAGTTCCTTTTCACTCAGCTTCAATGAAGCAAAGGCTGGAATAATCTCGCGGTATGGCTGAGGCTGTTGATTGCCTACATTCGCCTCACCTGTACTCTCCTTGCTCGCATCTGCCACTAAATCTGCAACCGCAGGTGACAACAGCGCGTCCGGGTGCTGGAGAATCATTTTCATGTAGCTGGACCAATCGTCCTTCTCCAAGGTATGCTCCCACCAGATTTTACGCGGCTTGTATTTATGGTTCAGGAAATAATCAAGCTTCATCAGTCCAAGCACCATATCCATTCGCTTTGTTCCACGCGATTCCAGAAAGGACTGGAGACGCGTGAACAAGTCTTCGAGCTGATGTCCGATTTTTTGCCAGCCCTGTCCTTCCCAGTAGTCTCCGAATTCCTGAAAGAAATCAAAAGCGGACGAGAATTCACGCTCAATCAGATAGTTGACTGTATGATCCATACGATGAGAGTTCCAGTATTTCTCCAATACATCTTCCAAGCGCTTGAGCCGGACGATATCGGCAAAGGAAAGGACGTCATTGCTCAGCATTTCATACGGCGCAACATCCATATACGTATAGTTATACTTGTCTGCGTCGATACGCAGTCCGGTGCCACGCAGCATTTTGAGGAAGCCAAGTTGAAGCTCTTCCGGGCCGAGCGCAAAAACGTCATTAAACGTTTTACGGAATGTGTTGTAGTCCTCCAAGGGCAATCCGGCGATCAAATCCAAATGCTGGTCGATTTTACCGCTTTGTTTGACCTTGGTAACAGTACGGGAAAGTTTGGTAAAGTTCTGGCGACGCTTAACCAACTCATTGGTGGGATCATTCGTTGATTGGACGCCGATTTCAAATCGAAATACGCCCGGTGGCGCGTTTTCCGCCAAATAATCCAACACCTCAGGACGCATAATATCTGCCGTAATCTCAAACTGGAAGACACAGCCACGGTGATTTTCAATCAAAAATTTGAACATTTCCAGTGCATAATCGCGTTTAATATTAAACGTCCGATCCACGAACTTGATTAGGTTGGCCCCATTGTCGATCAGATACAAAATATCTGACTTTGTGCGCTCGATATCGTAATAACGTACCCCAACCTCAATGCTGGACAGACAAAACTGGCAGCTGAACGGACAACCCCGGCTCGTCTCAAAATAAACAACCCGTTTCCCGAGTTCCGGTATATCCTCTGCAAAACGATAGGGCGACGGCAGCTCGTTCAAGTCCGCTTTCGGGCGGCCGGGCATCTGAATAACCTCTTCTCCCTTACGGTAAGCCAGTCCATATACAAAATGGAACTTGCGATCCCCTTCCAGCTCCTGCAGCAGTTGATGGAATGTTTCCTCTCCTTCACCAACCACGATAAAATCCACATTCGCCAAACGCTTCATCCAGTGATCCGTATCGTAGGATACCTCCGGACCACCCAGAACAATTTTGACCTCGGGCATAATTTTTTTCAACACATCAATGACCTTAATCGTCTCTTCAATGTTCCAAATATAACAGGAAAAGCCGATGACATCTGCCCCGCGTTGAAACAAGTCGGATACGATGTTCATCACCGGGTCCTTAATCGTGTACTCCGCCAGCTCGATCTCAAAGTCCTTTTCACTGTAGGCTTTGAGGCATCGAATTGCCAGCGAGGTATGAATATATTTTGCATTTAACGTTGATAAAATGACTTTCATAGGTCACAACCTTTTATAGTTTGCATGAACTGTTCTATCCTTGCCTTAGTATAGCTATTCAAAATCCTCGTACACATCGTCTGCATAAATTTCGTCCTCGCTTACCGTTCCCCCGATATTCCCCTGATTTTGAAAAAAATCAAGAAATGGCTTGCCGTACTTGCGGAACTTCACTTCGCCGACACCCTTGATCCGCAACATGTCTGCCTCGGATTGCGGGCTCGCTACGCTCATCTCACGCAGCGTCGCATCATTGAAAATGATATAAGACGGTACATGCTCCTGAGCGGCCAGATCGCGACGAAT
>NZ_WUDQ01000503.1:0-2720 GCF_009827695.1 Paenibacillus sp. OT2-17
GGGCCGTCCGACACGTGGACGCTGTTCCACTCGTTCTGCTTCGATTTCTCCGTCTGGGAAATGTACGGAGCGCTGCTGAACGGAGGCAAGCTGGTCATCGTACCGCCGCTCACGGCGAAAAATCCGGTCGATTTCCTGGCGCTGCTGGGCCGCGAACAGGTCACGATTTTGAACCAGACGCCAACGTACTTCTACCAGCTGCTGCGTAAGGTCTTGGCGGACCATCCGTACGATCTGCGGATTCGCAACGTCATCTTCGGGGGCGAAGCGCTCAGTCCGCTGCTGCTCAAGGGCTTCAAAACGAAGTACCCGGAGACGAAGCTGATCAATATGTACGGCATTACCGAGACGACGGTTCACGTGACGTATAAGGAAATCACGTGGGTCGAAATGGAGGCGGCGAAGAGCAATATCGGCAAGCCGATCCCGACGCTGAGGGTGTACGTCCTGGATGAAAGCTGCCGCCCTGTGCCGATCGGCGTAGCGGGCGAAATGTACGTGGCCGGGGAAGGCCTTGCAAGAGGATATCTGAACCGTCCGGATCTGACGGCGGAGAAGTTCGTCGATTCCCCGTTTGCGGAGGGGGAGAAACTGTACCGCTCGGGCGACTTGGCGGCTTGGCTGCCGGACGGCAATATCGAATACCTGGGCCGAATCGATCACCAGGTCAAAATCCGCGGTTACCGGATCGAACTGGACGAAATCGAGACGCAGCTGCTGAACGTCGAGGGCGTGGAAGAAGCGGTGGTGCTTGCCCGTCAGGACGGCGGGGGCGAGAAGGCACTTGTCGCCTACTTTGTGGCGGACCGGACACTGACGGTCAGCGAAATGAGAACCTCGCTGGCCCAGGGAATGCCGGGGTACATGATCCCGTCGTACTTCGTGCAGCTGGAGCGCATGCCGCTGACGGCCAACGGCAAAGTAGACCGCAAAGCGCTGCCGGAGCCCCAAGGCAGCTTGCAGACGGGCGTCGAATATGTAGCACCGCGTAACCGGACGGAGTCCGAGCTTGTGAAGATCTGGGAGGAAGTGCTGGGTTACTCCGGTATTGGAGTCCTGGACAATTTCTTCGAGCTCGGAGGCCACTCCTTGCGGGCGACGAACCTTGTCAGCAAGATTCGGAAGGAAATGAACGTCGAACTTCCGCTGCGCGATGTGTTCCGCTATATGACGGTAGAATCGATGGCCGGGGCTATTGCCAGCTTGGAAGAATCGCAGCACAGCTCGATTCCGAAAGCGGAAGAGAAAGCGTACTATCCGGTTTCCTCCGCGCAAAAAAGGCTGTACGTCCTGCACCAGCTGGATAGCTTGGAGCTGAATTATAATCTCCCAAGCGCCTTGCAATTGAGAGGGGCTTTGAACGAGGCCAAAGTGGAAAAGGCGCTGACTACTTTGGTGGCCCGGCACGATATGCTGCGCACCGGATTTGAAATCGTGAATGGGGAGCCGGTTCAGCGTATTCATCCGCTCGTAGCTTTCAAGGTCGAGAAGCTTCAAGCAAGCGAAGATCAGGTTGCGGCCATTCTTGAAGGCTTCATTCAGCCTTTTGACTTGACCCAGCCGCCTTTGCTGCGCGCCCTGCTGATCGAACTGGAGAAAGAGAAATTCCTGCTCGCGCTGGATATTCATCATATTGGTTCCGACGGCCTTTCCATGGACGTGCTGCTGCGTGAATTCGTGCGGCTTTACAATGGGGAAGAATTGCCGGAGCTGCGGATTCAATACAAGGATTACGCCGTTTGGCAGCAATCCGAGGAGCAGCGCCAGCGCATCAAACGGCAGGAGGAATACTGGCGCGGGGTATTCAGCTCCGAGCTTCCGGTTCTTGAGCTGCCTCTCGACTTCTCCCGCCCGGCCGTCCAGCAGTTTGACGGTCAAACGCTCACGTTTACGCTGGATGCGGAGAAAAGCGAAGCTCTCAAACGGCTTGCCGGCGATTCGGGGGCGACGCTGTACATGCTTCTGCTGGCTGCGTACTCCGTATTGCTTCATAAATACGCGGGACAGGAAGATATAGTGGTCGGCACTCCGATTGCCGCCCGTTCTCACGCCGACCTGCAGCCGATTATCGGCATGTTCGTCAATACGCTGGCCCTTCGCTTGGGTCCGGCGGCGGAGCGGACGTTCCTGGATTACTTGCAGGAAGTGAAGGAAACGACGCTTGGAGCCTACGAGCACCAGGACTATCCGTTCGAGGAGCTGGTGGAAGCTCTTCAGGTGAGCCGGGATTTAAGCCGGAATCCTCTGTTTGACACCATGTTTTCTTTGCAAAAGCACGAAAGCTTGGATTTAACCCTGGAAGGCTTGCAATGGTCGCTGTTCGACATCGAGGAAAAGACGGCAAAGTTTGATCTTAGCTTTGATATCGTGGAAGCCGATAACGAGCTGGTTTGCAAGATCGAGTACGCTACCTCGTTGTTTAGACAGGAAACGATGGTACGGCTGGCGGGTCATTACGAGCAGCTTTTGGCGTCGATCCTGGCTCAGCCGGGTGCGCGGATTTCGGATTTGGATATCTTGACGGACAGCGAAAAGCATGATTTCCTGGTCGAGTTTGACGTGTCGTCTCCGGCTCTTGCGAAGCAACCCGCCGCAGAGGGTACAGGTTTGGAGGCGGATGAGTCGTGGAGAGAGAGAACGTTCCACGAGCTGTTCGAGGAGCAGGCGGAGCGCACTCCGGGAGCGTTGGCGGTTGTCTACGAAGACAGTAAGCTGACGTA
>NZ_WUDQ01000504.1:0-2712 GCF_009827695.1 Paenibacillus sp. OT2-17
TCGCCATTTACGTCCTGATCATGGCCGGAGTAGGTATCTACCGTGCTATTAAAAATCGTCGAAGACCAGATGATTCCCGCGGAGGACGTTACTAAGCTATGATTTTGAGTATGGATGAGATTGTCAACGCTATTTGCTTGCATATGGCTGAACGCAAAGGTGTCCAGCCCACTGATGTAACAGTAGAATTAAGCTGGGAGGAGGATACAGGTTATTCCGCAGAAGTTCATGTACAGGGCCGCAGTCAATATCTGGTGGAAGCCAACATGATTGAAGCAATTCTGAGATACCTGTATTCCGAATACAATATTCGTGCCTATCGCGAACAAATCAGATTGGATCTGGATGAAGAAATTACTGCTATTGTCCAAACTTGATTATTTCGCATAAGATCGTCGCACAAACTTATTATAAAACAGAAAAACCTACCCTTGCTTGATGACAAGGGTAGGTTTTTTTGCTCGTATTCTAATAGATCATTAAGGTTGCTATAGCATTACATTTAGACGCGGACGTTCCTTGCTATATGGATTCATTTGCTCTATGAATAGCCTGTCTGCTAAATGATGGAGCCGGAGATAGCTGTACCTGCGGCACCCTTTCGAGTAAGCCACTACCGTACATTTCCCGAAACGGCTGCTCCTCCATATGAATATAGCCGATATAGCAGCCGCATTCTTTCATCCGGCACGGACGTTTGCCACTCAGACCCTCAAGACCATCCCTGTATAAGTGTCCTAGCACTCGTCGATCCTGATAGCAGTGTTTTACTCTTCCGTCACCCTGGACATAAAATACATCTTCACCAGCGCGACATGCCCGCCCCTGACTGCTATAATCCTTTAAATTCCATTGAAAATAGGGATCTATCGTAGTTAATTCAGCAACCTCAACATCTGTATAATAATGTGGTCGATCCTTGTAGGCGTTGATCCACAAATAAACATCCCTTGGAAGTTGCGATCGCAAGGAACAAATAGCCGGAAATGCCTGTCTTAACCCGACGGTACCTACACTATAGGATATACCAAGTTCATATAGTTTTATAGTCTGCGATATAAAAACTTGCTCTTTCGTCTCTCCAGGGTGATATGTAGCCCACAGCGCAGCAGTCTCCGGGTTCAGTTCTTGCGTCCAATCCAGCTTAGTCGATAGATTCGTCTGTACCGCCACTTTTTCCACATGCGCCATGTGGGAAAACTCAATCATGGTCTTGCGATACCAGGAATGAATTAAGGCTTCTCCATACGGATTAAAAAAAATAGAGAGACGATGCCCCAAAGCGCCCTGATCCCGTACCCAATCAGCAAAACGTTCCAACTGGGCCCGATCCTTGTTCAACGTTTCCCGACTATCAACGTTTTTACTGAACGGGCAGTAAGGACAAGCATAGTTGCAAGAGGTCAACGAACCACGATAATATAAGGTCGCTCTCATGCGCCTACATATCCTTCCATGCGCTCACGTACTGACGTGGAGATCATCCAGTCCCCAATCGCATCGGAATAGGCCATTCCTTCCTCTGTAAGTCGCAGCGTACCCTCCTCGACGACAGCCATACCAGATTCCAGCAGCAACGACATTCCTGTAAAATCGTCCGACAGGGATACACCGAAGCGCTCTGCATAGGCCGATAGCTCCAAACCTTCACGATGAAGAAGCGCCTTTAAGATAAAGCGTCGCTTACTCTCATCCACATTTAAAATAAAGCCGTAGTCAGCCAGATCATGACGTTCCGCAGCAACATAATCTGCGATAATACTACGCGTAGCTGCTGCACTAACACCATAACGGCTAGCATAGTGGACATTGCGTGTATAGGAGCGTGCACCACACCCAAGACCGGCCATACCTTCCTCCTGACAACTATAGGGCAAAAGCTCTTTGCTGGATATACCATCATTTTTAGCAAAACGGCGCATGGAATATTGTACATATCCTGCCTGTTTGAGCTGTTCACGCGCCACTTCATACAAAGTAAGGCGAATATCATGATCCAGCCCGGTATAGCCTGGCTTTAAAATCGTATTTTCTCGAATATATAACGGGTAAAGAAAAATCTCTCCTGGCGAGTAAGACAGTGCTTCCTCTAAAGAATACAGCCAGGTTTCCACCGTTTGACCAGGCAGGCCATAGATCAGATCCACGTTCAGCAAAGGAAAGTTGTATTCCACCAGCCGCTCAAGTGCTTCTCTAACAAGTTTTGGCTTCTGAGGTCGGTATATGGCGGCACTTTCTGATTCCACAAAGCTCTGAATTCCCATGCTGACACGATCTGTCCCGCGGCGCTTGAGCACCTCCAACCTATCCTCAGTCACAGTATCGGGAGAGGTTTCCACCGAAATAGAAGCTCGTTTAGGGTCCAGTCCCATTATATTTTCCGCAATGTCAAACAAGCGCTCCACCAAAGGAGCCTCCAGTAAGGTCGGTGTACCGCCGCCAATCGCAAAACGCGAAAAAGGCCGACGGCCCATAATTGGTGCCCATTGCTTGGCTTGTCTTTCTAGCGCATCCACATACTCCTTATGTACATCCAGACGCTTGTCCGGCAAAGTGAAGAGGTTACAAAATCCACAGCGAGCCGCGCAAAATGGAATATGCATATACAAAAAATAGCTTTCTAACTCCTCCTTCTCCCACAACTCCTGCAATGAGAGCGGTGTATCAAACGGACGATAGGCCGTTTTATGTGGGTAAGAGTACAGATAGGAG
>NZ_WUDQ01000505.1:0-2710 GCF_009827695.1 Paenibacillus sp. OT2-17
AATCTGGAGGAGCGCGAGAAGCTGGGCTTCCCGCTGTTGAAGAAAGGAGGTGCGGCAAATGTCTAAGGATTTATTGTTTGAGATCGGGTTGGAAGAAGTCCCTGCACGTTTTATCCCGAATGCAATTCAGCAGTTGAAGCAGCGTATGACGGCGTGGCTTGACAGTTCGCGTATTGCTTATGGTGCTGTAGAGGTTTATGCTACACCTCGCCGTTTGGCGGTACTTGTCAAGGAAGTAGCGGAGAAGCAAGAAGATATTAACGAAGAAGTTAAAGGTCCTTCCCGCAAAATCGCACTCGACGAGGCTGGTAACTGGAGCAAGGCTGCACTAGGCTTTGCTCGCAGCCAAGGTGTTGATCCTGAACAGTTCACGTTCAAGGAGCTTGGAGGCGTGGAATATATTTACGCAACTAAGAGCAGCATAGGTGTACCAACAGCGGATGTACTGTCCGAAGGTTTATTGCACATTTTACATGCCATGACATTCCCTAAATTCATGCGCTGGGCAAGTTATGACTTTAAATTTGTTCGTCCGATCCGCTGGTTGATTGCCTTGTTTGGTAGCGATATTGTTAATTTGGAGATTGCCGGCGTGCAGTCAGGAAATGTGACAAGAGGGCATCGTTTCCTGGGACAGGATGCCGTAGTAGAAAGTCCAGCTGACTATGTTGAAGTGCTTCGCAAGCAGCATGTCATTGTGGACATTGAGGAACGTCAATCGCTTATTGTAAAGCAGATTGAAGCGCTGGCTGCCGAAAAAGATTGGACGATTGCGGTCAAGGATGATTTGCTGGAAGAAGTGCTGTATTTGGTGGAAACCCCAACAGTACTGTTCGGAGGTTTTGATCCTGCGTTCCTGAACATTCCGAAGGATGTACTCATTACTTCCATGCGCGAACATCAACGCTATTTCCCAGTGCTGGATCACACAGGAGAGCTATTGCCATACTTTGTTACGGTACGTAACGGAGGAAGTCAATCGCTGGAAGTCATTGCTAAAGGGAATGAAAAAGTATTGCGTGCGCGGCTGTCTGATGCCAAATTCTTTTATGAAGAAGATCAGAAGCTGGAAATTAAGGATGCACTCTCCAAATTGGAAAGTATCGTTTTCCACGAAGAGCTGGGAACGGTTGGAGACAAAGTGCGCCGTATTCGCCGTATTGCTGATGCTCTGGCAGAGAAGCTTCGCGTTTCCCCAGATACACAGGAATCGGTTAGTCGTGCAGCGGATATTTGTAAATTTGACCTGGTAACACAAATGGTATATGAGTTCCCGGAACTGCAAGGTGTGATGGGTGAGGATTATGCTCGTAAGGCTGGAGAGAAGGAAGAAGTGGCAAGAGCGGTGTTTGAGCATTACCAGCCGCGTTTTGCAGGAGAAACAGTTCCTTCAACGAATGCTGGAGCGATTGTAAGTATCGCAGACAAGATAGATACCATTACAGGCTGCTTCTCCATCGGTATTATTCCAACAGGTTCACAGGACCCTTACGCGCTTCGTCGCCAGGCAGCAGGTATTGTGCAGATATTGTTGGATCGCAAGCTTTCGGCTACGTTGTCTGATGTGTTCAATATCGCGCTCGATGTGCACGGCAACCTTGGAAATATGAAACGTTCCGCGGATGAAATACGTAAAGAATTACATGAGTTTTTCGGATTACGCGTGAAGAAACTATTGTCTGAGACACTTCGTTATGACGTTGTGGATGCAGTGCTTGCAGCTGGATATGACGACGTCGCTTCCGTTGTTAACCGCGGAACTGCGTTAATGACTGCCGTTCAAACAGGTGAGGTATTCAAAACAACAGTTGAGTCCTTTAATCGTGTAGGTAATCTGGCTGCTAAAGCAGTTCATAAGTCAGTTAATACGGGTGAGTTTACGGAGCAAGGCGAAAAAACGCTTTACGAAGCATGGTATAGCGCTTATGAATCTTATAGCGTAGCTTTACAGGAAGGTGATGCGACACGGGCGTTAGCGCTTGCTTCATCCATTACCCCTGCGGTGACGGCATTCTTTGATTCCGTTATGGTTATGGCTGAGGATGATGCTGTTCGTAATAATCGTTTGGCATTGCTGGCTGCTATTGACTCAGAACTGAAGCGTTTTGCCGATTTTTCCAAGCTTGTAGTTTAAACGTCAGTTGTGGTAGTATGAACAACTTGAAAAAATGGGTATAAATATACGGAACGGTGTAAGAGTAATCTTGCAGCCGTTCCGTATTTTACTCGAATGCGGATGGAGATGGGGGATGCTCATGGAGGGAACCGGAACTTTACTGGATGTGCGGATCGTTGTTGACGGGGACGCTTGTCCTGTTAAAAGTGAAATTGCGGAGATAGCTTCCCGTTTTCATATTGAGGTTATTATGGTATCTTCATATGATCATCTCATTCAGGGCAGCAAAGGCGTAAGCATCGTTAAAGTAGACCGAAGCGACCAAAGTGCCGATCTCTATATTGCCAATCATATCCGCCGCGGCGATATTGTAACCACCAATGATTATGGTCTTGCTGCACTTGCCTTGGCAAAAGGTTGTGAAGTGATGTCTTTTCGCGGAGCTATGTATCGAAACGATTCGATAGATTTCATGCTTGACCGACGTCATACTTCTGCCAAAGAACGGAAAAAAGGACGTTATGGAAAAGGTCCTAAACCGTTTACATTAGAGGATCGTGAAGTTTTTCAACATAAACTGACAAAACTTTTACT
>NZ_WUDQ01000506.1:0-2705 GCF_009827695.1 Paenibacillus sp. OT2-17
TAACGACGATAGCCCAAAAATAGCTCGGCTCTGCCAAATAACTGATCGGCTGGTCAATCCAACCCCAGGCTAGCAACAGTTGATTAATCATCCCGGTATCTGCCAGCCACGTCGTTAAGATCCCGCCAAGAATGACCCAAGATAAAAAGTGAGGAAGGTACGAAATGGTCTGAATAGATTTTTTGAACCGAGTAGATCGTATTTCATTCAGGAATAGAGCAAATACAATGGGCAACGGGAACCCGATGGCCAGCTTGAGTAGGCTAATGCCCAGTGTATTTTTGACAATGTACCAAAAGTTATCATCCTCCAAAAAGGCCCGAAAATGCTCTAACCCCGCCCAAGGTGCGCTTGATAGGGTACCAATGATGTCAAACTGTTTGAAAGCAATCAAAATGCCGTACATCGGAATGTAATGGAAAATAATCATCCAAACCACCCCAAGCAGCGCCATAGTCTGCAAATGTCTTTGTTGAACCCATTTGCGCGCTAGTGATGCCCCTCTACCCGATCGAATCGGCGGCTGTGGCTGCGGATTCTTCCATCCTGTTCTCATACGAAGACCTCCCTTCTTTGTAATGTAAGCACTTACATTTATTATTTTAGAGGCTTCTGCTTCGAATGAGTAGTACTGGATTTTTCGATTTTGGTATCTAAAGTTCAGGTGGGGATCTGACTATACGCGAAAATCTTCTTCCAGCCTTTGGATTTTTACATCTATTAATTTACGAAAAAGACTATCAGATGGTACGATAAGACTATATGTGATTCCAATCATTACCTATATACCTAGATCAGGAGGATTAAGAATGGAAGAATTGGTTCGTTCGATTCAGAAACAGGTTCGAATTAAAAAGGTTGCCTGCTGGGCGGGGCTCATCATGTTTGGTCTGTGTACTTTAGTTGGCGTTGCAGCTCAGGAATGGCTTATGACGCTCTTGGCGCTCGCGATGACAATTTTATCCGTCTATGGATTAAGCATGATGCGTGGTATGACAAAGTTTACTAAAGAGTATCAACCGGGAAAGGGCTACGGTTATTATCGCCGTACGGTACAACAAAAGCTGCGCTATCTAACTTGGGGACAGTGGTTAGTAGGCGGCCTTATTGTCCTGATGTTCTTTATATTTAATGTCCGACTTAGCGCTTTTCTCATAGCTATCTTGGGCATCCTGACTATTCAGTTCAGTATCAAAAAACGAATTAAAAATCATCAGGAACCCGATGTCACTGAGCTGGAGGAGTTTGTACGGATGGGGATTGTTTCTCCGCATGAGCAGACTATTGGGGTATATAAAGATTTTCTACACCTGAGTCATACATTTCGGTGTAACCAAATTGTTATCGTTACAGACAAACGCCTGATTTCTGTATTTGTAGAGGAGCAGGGGCGTGCGGTGAAAACGGAAATGCTACTCTCGGGTATAAACAAAATACGCGCAATCGGTACGGGTTTCCAGGGTCAAGGTATTTTGCTGTCTGTAAGTAACCGTGACCATAACGAGCTTCACATTCATATGGTCGGGAAAAGCATTTTCTTTTCTCCAGAGCAATTCATAGGCTCCTTGCTACGGGCACTAGATGCAGCGTTAAAAAGCAGATCATACAGCACGGAAGAACCATTCCCGTGCTACCAACAGACAAGAATTTCTTTGCATCCATCAGAACAAGGTTTGCTGCATAAACCTACGACAGCCTAAATATTTTGGGACATGTGCCACGTTATATATACGTTATGATCGGTCTTCATAATACGTCAAATAGCAAGTAAGCCCTGATCTTAATGAGCTTACTTGCTATTGGGTGTACTTCTACTTTACTTCTGCCTTCTTAATGATTGGCTCCATGATAAAACACCGTGATGAGGTCATGACTTGTAACAAACACTAGCAAACTAAACAGACTGAGCGACAGAGGGCGTGAAATCAATTTTTTCATCCTTTAACACTCCTTTTAAAATAGTTATATATTGGTCTTGCTGTGTTGCTGTAGCTTGGGATCTGAAAATTTCAAATATAGCAGTACATTTCCTAAACTCATGCTCATGTTCCATACCCAGGGTATCGGACAGCATGAGAGATTGCAGGATATAGCCCAACGCAACCGTAAACTGTTGTTGCTTGATATAATAAAGAGCCAACTGATAGCAGAAGCGAAAATAATAAGATACATTCACGGGCTCTTCAAAATATTTAAAACCTTCAATTTGTTCGGCAAATGATTCAAGCACAGCCTCTAAAGGATAGTCATATCTCGACGCTCCCTCAACGATGGAAAGAAGCCCCGGTAACAGCTCTTCCGGATTATTACGAAGAAATTGTATGTATTCCTGCAACACTTCGGCATGGCCTGACAAAATATCAAGGGCATACAAATTAGCTCTGGCAACATAGCGGTAATATTCGACCTCTGCTTCCCCATATTGATCGAGACCATTAAACCAGCCCAATTCTGCATATTTTTCGATGCAATCGCGAGCGGCCTCATACTTGCCCTGTTTTTGGAAGGCCATGCCTTTCATAAGATGACTGTAGCCGTAGTAGTAGACTAGCGGCCGTTTGGTATGTATGGGTTGTATAGGTTTCTTGCGCGCTTTGTAGAGCTGCAATTCCTGATACTTTTGGTTGACATGGCTATACAGCTGGTCGCATAAAGCAATCATATTGGCACCATCCGCAAATGAAAAAGACAGCTTAATCATGTTA
>NZ_WUDQ01000507.1:0-2684 GCF_009827695.1 Paenibacillus sp. OT2-17
AATAGCAGTTGCGCTCAATACTACACAGGGAGATTTTGAGATGGGCGAAAAAAATATTTTGGCGTATTTCAAAAGTCCTGAGGAAGCACAGGGAGCCGCTAGAAAACTGGAAGCTCTCCGGGTAGCCGATGTGTCGATAGACCGATTTAGCCGGTATCCGCGGCAGTCTACTGGCAACGCCGGATTGCCTGTATTTTCAGGACAGATTAGCAGCTTGTCCTCACTGACACAGGGCGTGGACTTTACAGATGCAACTCCAGCAATACTGGCTGCAGCTGATCCGTCCGCCAGTGGCATGAGTGATGGAGGACAGGGCGGACCGACGGGCCGTGATATTTTGTTGACTGCTGTGGTGGATGAATCCATTCATCATCAGGCGATGTCCATCGTGGAACAAGCGGGTGGAATGCTGTGAAAAGTTTGGAAGGAGTAGTGACCGATGTCCAAAAACAAACGGTTTGATAAAGTGCTGACCAAAACGGAGAAAATCAAACGCATGCAATCTGCTAAAAATGAAGATGTAGAGTTCTCGGCAGATCAGGCAGATGCTGAGGATCTAGAAGCGATCCGGCGTAGCGAAGTAGCTGACCGTCGTCAGCAGCGTATCATAATCGACAATGAGTAGAATTTAATAAGACGGGTTATCTCCATTAATAAGGATGATTTGTGGGATAGCCCGTCTTATTTGTGTTCTTTCCTTTTTCTATTCATTATCCGCTGTATGCTGTTGCACTAAAAACAAGAGGACCGGCGACGAAAGCAGTAGTCGCAGGCGTTTGATTTTCAATAATTAGTTGGTAGTTTTGTACGCCCAGAGGCGCAACGTCTACCGTTTCGACATTAAGAATAATATTGTTATCGAAGACATTGGATTCCAGTCCGTAATAAATTTCCTTGCCGGCTCTCCAAATCCGTACAAGCACTCTAATGTTGCCGGCACCGACAAAACGTAGTCCAATCGAGGCTTTTAACTCTACTCGGTTGTTGACAGCTCCAGAAATAGCAGGATCAATAAATACAGACGTCGTAGCAATTCCAAGTCCGGCTGGAGAAATCGGAACAGGAAGATTTATACCATTAGTGATAGGTGTAATAACACTGGCATTATAATCTAACACCGTCTTTGCCATACTAAATCACTCCTTTTCTAGTATATTGTATTGTATGTACTAGAGTTAAGGGCGCTTGGACTAAAAGAGTGGACAACATATACAAGCTCTACAAAAAATATTTTGAACTTCGATAATATTAGCTTTTTTGAACTCCTGTGCATGTATATAGTACAATGTAATGTATGCATGTGAAATGAGGAGGAAATGAAAACCATGTTGTGGAATGAAATTACAATACATACAACCGAAGAAGCCATCGAAATGATTTCGAATTTTCTGCACGAAGCAGGTGCAGGAGGGGTTTCCATTGAAGAATCCGGTTCGCTCAACAAGCCGCGGGATACGTCCTATGGACAGTGGTATGATCGGCCTTTGAACGATATACCTGAAGGACAAGCGATCATCAAAGGCTATTTTGCCGAAGAAGTGGATATGGATCGTATTCGTTCGCAGATTGAGCCGCGCGTTGAAGAATTGAGAACTTTCGATATTGATCCTGGTGAGGTTCAGTATGAGCTGAAAACAGTTGATGAGGATGACTGGGCAAATGCTTGGAAGCAATATTTCAAGCCTTTGCGTGTGTCGGACCGTCTGACGATTAAACCCACTTGGGAAGACTATGAGCCTGCGAGTGAAGAGGAAAAAATCATTGAGTTGGACCCTGGTATGGCCTTTGGGACCGGAACGCATCCTACGACATCCCTTTGTCTGAGAACGCTGGAGTCTGTGATTAAGGGTGGAGAAGAAGTTATTGATGTCGGCACGGGTTCCGGTATTTTGGCCATTGGAGCTGTAAAGCTGGGAGCGAAGCATGTACTTGCCTTGGATTTGGACCCGGTGGCAGTATCCAGTGCGCGGGAAAATACGCGTTTGAACGGACTGGAGGAACGCATCACCATTAAAGAAAGTGATTTGCTATCTGTGCTTAATGCAAGCGATCCAACGCTGGGTATCCAGTTACCGGTCAAGCTAGTGGTAGCTAATATATTGGCAGAGATTATTCTGCTGTTCATTGATGATGTATATAAAGCCCTGGAACCAGGTGGTATTTATATTGCTTCAGGGATTTGGAAGAACAAAGAAGAGGTTGTCGAAACTGCTTTGAAAGCAGCTGGCTTTGAGATTGCCGAAATAAGCCGGGATGAAGATTGGCTGGCGTTTGTGGCGAGAAAGAGGTAAGTATGGATTTTCTACAAAATATTTTTCGTGTAAATTTAAATGTTCTTCCCTTTTATTTACTGGCTGTGATCATATCGTTCACGGTTCATGAGTTTGCACATGCGTATTATGCCAATAAATTTGGTGACCCTACGGCCAAGCTACTTGGGCGCGTGACTTTAAATCCGGCAGTGCATATTGACCTGCTGGGTACGCTGCTGCTGTTGATCGGAGGCTTTGGCTGGGCCAAGCCAGTTCCGGTTAATCGTGACAATTTTAGCCGTCCGCGCCTCATGGGCATTATCGTATCGGCTGCGGGTCCGCTGAGCAATCTGCTGCTTGCATTTGTTACTACTTTGATCTATGCCGTGCTCCTTCATTTTCAAGTATTGCCGGGGATGGAGAACCAACGGG
>NZ_WUDQ01000508.1:0-2677 GCF_009827695.1 Paenibacillus sp. OT2-17
GGGCCGTCCGACACGTGGACGCTGTTCCACTCGTTCTGCTTCGATTTCTCCGTCTGGGAAATGTACGGAGCGCTGCTGAACGGAGGCAAGCTGGTCATCGTACCGCCGCTCACGGCGAAAAATCCGGCTGATTTCCTGGCGCTGCTGGGCCGCGAACAGGTCACGATTTTGAACCAGACGCCAACGTACTTCTACCAGCTGCTGCGTGAGGTCTTGACGGATCATCCATACGATTTGCGGATTCGCAATGTGATCTTTGGGGGCGAAGCGCTGAGTCCGCTGCTGCTCAAGGGCTTCAAGACGAAGTACCCGGAGACGAAGCTGATCAATATGTACGGCATTACCGAGACGACGGTTCACGTGACGTATAAGGAAATCACATGGGTCGAAATGGAGGCGGCGAAGAGCAATATCGGCAAGCCGATCCCGACGCTGAGGGTGTACGTCCTGGATGAAAACCGCCGCCCAGTGCCGATCGGCGTAGCGGGCGAAATGTACGTGGCCGGGGAAGGCCTTGCGAGAGGATACCTGAACCGTCCGGATCTGACGGCGGAGAAGTTCGTCGATTCCCCGTTTGCGGAGGGGGAGAAACTGTACCGCTCGGGCGACTTGGCGGCTTGGCTGCCGGACGGCAACATCGAATACCTGGGCCGGATCGACCACCAGGTCAAAATCCGCGGGTACCGGATCGAACTGGACGAAATCGAGACGCAGCTGCTGAACGTCGAGGGCGTGGAAGAAGCGGTGGTGCTTGCCCGTCAGGACGGCGGGGGCGAGAAGGCGCTTGTCGCCTACTTTGTGGCGGACCGGACACTGACGGTCAGCGAAATGAGAACCTCGCTGGCCCAGGGAATGCCGGGGTACATGATCCCGTCGTACTTCGTGCAGTTGGAGCGTATGCCGCTGACGACCAACGGCAAAGTGGACCGCAAAGCGCTGCCGGAGCCGCAAGGCGGCATACAAACGGGCGTCGAATACGTAGCGCCGCGTAACCGGACGGAGTCCCAGCTTGTGAAGATCTGGGAGGAAGTGCTGGGCTACTCTGGCATTGGAGTCCTGGACAATTTCTTCGAGCTCGGAGGTCACTCCTTGCGGGCGACGAACCTTGTCAGCAAGATTCAGAAGGAAATGAACGTCGAGCTGCCTCTGCGCGACGTATTCCGCTACTCGACGATCGAAGAGATGGCTCTTGCCATCTCCCGGATCGGAGAGCAGTCGTTCTCGTCGATTCCGCTGACAGGCGCAAGAGCATATTATCCGCTTTCCTCAGTTCAGAAGCGGCTGTTTATCCTGAATCAGCTGGAAGGGGCCGATCAGAGCTACAACATGCCGAGCGTGCTGCTGCTGGAAGGATCGATTGACCGGAGCCTGCTGGAGAAGGCTTTCCGCGGACTGATCGCACGGCACGAAACACTGCGAACCAGCTTTGAGATCGTACAAGGCGAAGCAATACAGCGCATTTACGAGAGCGTCGACTTTGCCGTCGAGTACCGTCATGCGAGCGAGGAAGAAGCGCCTGAAGTCGTGCAGGACTTTATCCGGCCTTTCGACTTGGCGAAGCCTCCGCTGCTGCGGGCGGAGCTCGTAGAGCTGGCAGCCGAACGTTATTTGCTGATGTTTGACATGCACCATATCGTCTCCGACGGGGTTTCGATGGACGTGTTAGTCGAGGAACTCGTTCGTCTGTACGGCGGCGAGTCATTAGAGCCTTTGCGCATTCAATACAAGGACTATGCGGTATGGCAGCAGTCGGACGAGCAAAAAGTGCAGTTGAAACGCGAGGAAGCTTACTGGCTGGACCGTTACCGGGGCGAGCTGCCGGTTCTGGAAATGCCGACGGACTATCCGCGTCCTGCCGTGCAGAGCTTTGAGGGACAAACGCTGACGTCCTTCGTGGACGAGGCAACGAACGAAGGCTTGAAGCAGCTGGCCGCTCAAAGAGGAACGACGCTGTATATGGTGCTGCTTGCGGCATATACCGTGCTTTTGCATAAATACACAGGTCAGGACGATTTGATCGTCGGAACGTCGATTGCGGGCAGAACGCACGGAGACACGCAGCCTTTGATCGGAATGTTCGTCAATACGCTGGCGCTCCGCAATTATCCGGCTTCGGAGAAGACCTTCCTGTCGTATCTGGAAGAAGTGAAAGAAACGACCTTAGGCGCTTACGAGCATCAGAATTATCCGTTCGAAGAGCTCGTCGATAAAGTGCAGGTTAGCCGGGATTTGAGCCGCAACCCGCTGTTTGACACGATGTTCTCCCTGCAAAACTTGGAGGATAAAGAGTTTGAGCTGGAAGGGCTGAAATTGTCCCCGTACCCTAGCGAATACGGCACGGCCAAGTTCGACCTGAGTGTGGATGTTACGGAAGAAAACGGCGGCCTGGAGTGCAGCTTTGAATTCGCAACGGCTCTTTATAAAGAAAGCACGATCCGGCGGCTGTCGACTCATTTCGGACATTTGCTTGCGGCGATCGTAAGCCGTCCGGATGCGAAGATTGCCGAGCTGAACTTGTTGACGGAAGAGGAAAAAGAGCAAATTCTCGGCGCGTTTAACCCGGCGCAGCCGGAAGCGGCTCCTGTGGCAGCGTTCCACCGGCTGTTCGAGGAACAGGCGGAGCGCACGCCGGAAGAGGCGGCCGTCGTGTACGAGAACGAGCGGCTGACGTATGCGG
>NZ_WUDQ01000509.1:0-2668 GCF_009827695.1 Paenibacillus sp. OT2-17
CTTGCTCCGAGCACCAGCAGCAGATTACCGATGATGGAACCGGTAAGACTGGCCTTTACCATATCGTAAAGACCTTCTTTAACAAGAAAGATGGCGATGATCAGTTCGGCTGCGTTACCAAAGGTGGCATTTAAGAACCCACCTAAACGTTGGCCAGCATAATGCGCGACACTTTCGGTCGCCCTGCCGAGAAAACCGGCTACGAATACAACAGAAATTGCGCAAATGACAAATTGGGCTATAGCGTTCCAATGCGTGTAATGAGCGACTGCGCTAAGAGCAAATGTCGCTATAAGCAAAGCGGGAGATAACCATTTTTTCAATGAAGAGCACCTCGATATCAATAGATGTGTACAAGTTTGGTGAAAGCTGTCACTTGTATGGATTTTCTAAATTAATATACCCAAAATGATATAGGTTGTAAACGAAAGTTGTTTTTCATACGTAGGGTTTGCATTTGGAGTGGCTGAGGCTTTACAATACAAATAAAGGATGGATGAAGGGGGACATAGGTCATGGCAGAGCAAATTCAACAACTGGAAGCAGGAAACATCAAGATTTCCAACGATGTCGTAGGTAAAATTGCCGGGATGGCCGCATTAGAGACACCGGGCATTGCTGCAATGTCAGGCGGTTTATCGGAAGGCTGGGCCAAAAGGCTGAGCGGTAAAAATGTGCAAAAAGGCGTATCAGTGGAGGTTGGACAGCTGGAAGCTGCCATTGATCTACGTATTATCGTGCTCTACGAAACACCTATTCATGAGGTGTCCCGAATTCTTCAGCAAAATGTGCGAGAAGCCGTCGAAAGTATGACGGGTTTGCGGGTCGTGGAAGTGAACGTAAAAGTGGAAGGTGTCGCGTTCAAGGACGACGCAGTGTAAAAGAATCAGGAACCGATAAATTGACGTTTTTCACCAATTGTATACATGCCGGGAATTCCGTGGGATAACCCGAATAAAAACACGAAAACTGGTGGTTATAGAATCGCCAGTTTTCGTTTTGTGAATCAACAGTATAGCCATTTTTGCAGAGGGTTCCCATATTTTATACATAACCAAAAGAACTTCCAAAGCCACCGTTGTAAGTGGTCCATGGAAGTTCTTTTTTTAACGAAAACGGTTGGTTCTACGCGTTTGAAAGCGATTGGGTACTTCATTACGGACAGCTACCCCTGTGGTGCGTTCCTGCACCGCTTGTTTGGTGTTCTCACGAGAAATACTGAGCATAATGCCCATGGAAAACATCATGACAAGTAGGGAGGAGCCACCAAAGCTGATAAATGGAAGCGTTACGCCAGTGATTGGAATCGTTTGGGTTACACCGCCGATATTAATGAAGGCCTGAATAGCGATCAAACCCATGATGCCAGTGCCTACCAACGTTCCGAACGGATCATGGCAACGCAGAGCAATGATCATGCCTCGCCAAATCAAATACAAATATAGCATCAGGAATATGGCTGTTCCGACAAATCCGAATTCTTCACCAATTACAGAAAAGATAAAATCATTAAATGAATTAGGAAGATAGTGAAGCTTGATAATACCTTTACCAAATCCTGCCCCGTTTAAACCGCCTTCACCTATAGCTTGCAAGGACTGTACCAGACTGTATCCTGTTCCTTGTCTATATTTCTCGGGATTAAGAAAGGCTTGAAAGCGTCCGATTTTATAATCTTGCTTGGCAGCAGCTTGTCCATCTGTGGTTCCAGAATCTCCTCCAAACAACGACCCAATGCCAAATACGATGGAAGCGCCTAGCACGAGCAGAACAATGGATGCTGTAATATGCTTGACACTGGCTCCACCGGCATAAATAATCAGACCACTGGTAGCAACCAAAATGAAGCAGGAGCCTAAATCAGGTTGAAGCATGATGAGTCCTGCAACACAGCCTACAATGACTGTTACAGGTATGTAGCCAGTCCGTAGATCTCTAAAGCGATCTCCTTTTTTGACGATTAGTGCGGATAAGTAAAGAATGATGGAAATTTTCGCAAGCTCCGTTGGTTGGAAGCCAACACTACCAAACCTGAGCCAGCTTTTTGCGCCGTTAAGTGAGCCTGTAAAAAGAACGATGATTAGCAGTAATATAGTTATGAAAAATAAAGGTACAAAAAGCTTTTTATATTTTTCCATCTTAATATTCATAGCTACCAACATAATAAAAAGTCCAAGTACAGCAAATGCAGATTGGCGCTTCACAAAATATAAAGAGTCAAAATTGTATTCTTTATTCAGCAGAGCTACGCTGGAGCTGGAGCTAAATACCATAATTACACCGAATCCAACCAATAACAAAGTGAGGATCAGCAATTGAAAATCCGGTGTGCCTCTTCTTCGAGTCTCCGGCTTCGTATTTCTCATATCAGCTTCCCCCGGTATTCGCCACAAGGTATATTCCTCGCAGACGGTTATCATTTTATCGTTTATCCATTTTATCATATTATGTTTGTTAGGCTTCTGCAACCTCCCTGGAGCAACAGATATCGCAACAATTCCATATCTGCTACAATAGGATGAAAATAAAGACTTGAGAGCAGCGTTGCATACGTGGTGACGCTGCATGATTAATTCGGGAACTTGCCCGGTGCTTTAAAAGGAGAGGTGGAGCAGAATTGACACAACATGCGATAGATAAGATCTGGTTTGATCGTTTGCAAGAAAAC
>NZ_WUDQ01000050.1:0-18666 GCF_009827695.1 Paenibacillus sp. OT2-17
CAAATGAAGTGACGTTCCCGTTGCGGTCTGTTTTCTTGGATAAGTTCCCGTTGGTATCAAAATAACGCTTTTCAACCTGGTTTTTCTCATCTTTAGTTTGAATCACTCTACCCAATTCATCATACGCCTTCACCTTGGCATGCCCATCCGGATACGTGATCTGAGTGAGATTGCCCAGCATATCGTAAGTGTACTTCGTCGTTTCGCCGTTGGGCTCCGTCACAGATGTTTGGTCACCCAAGGCATTATATGAAAATTGAATCTCATTACCATTGGCATCTGCTTGTTTTAAAATCTGGTCGTTGACAGCATCATACTCTATCTTGGAAGTTATTTTCTCGTTACCGTCCATTGCTGATTTTTCTTTATTTTGCACCAGACGGTTCCATTTATCGTAGATTTGAATTTGTTCATTAAGCTCGCCGTCTCGTTGAGTTACTTGACGAAGAGCATCATTATACTCGACTACTGCTTGTGATCCGTCCGCGTAGGCTGTTGACGTTGTACGGCTCCAAGCGTCATAGCCATAACGTGTCAGGTGCCCAAGTGCATCTTCACTGGATACTAATCTGCCGTTAACGTCATAAGCTGATTTGGATTTGATCACGTAATCGTTACCTTCATACAGCCCTGACTCGATATTCCAACCCAAAGCATTGTAACGTGTTTTTGTTCGTATACCGAGCTCATTCGTAACCGTTACGGTGTTCTCAAGATCATCGTAGGCTGCTCGGATGCTTTTACCGTCTGGATAAGTTACAGCCTTTACGCGATCAAGAGCATCATATTGATACTCAGTTTTCTGACCTTTCCCATCCAGCGAGGAAGTGATTAAACCAGTTGGCTTATCATACTCTGACTGAATGGTTACCGTAGATTTTTCTCCATCAATATTTGTAACCTCTACACTTTGTTTCGTAGGAAAAGCATGGTCGTAGCCACTGCTGTATTCCGTGGTTGTAGTCACGGACTTGTTATCGTTCGCAATCGTCTGAACGGTTGTATTTCCGTAAGCATCAATACCTGAATAATTTACTTTTTGTAGTAATTCTCCCCCGGAATGATCCTTGGAGACGATGGCCTGTGTTACTTTCCCCTGCGGGTTTCGAGTGTACTCTGTAACTCCAGTGCTGTTAGAATCAATCGGTTCCGTAATGGTTTTAATCCTATGCTTGTCGTCATACGTATACGCAGTTTGTGAACCTTTTTCATCCACTGAGCTTGTCATATTACCGTAATCATCATATTCAGCAGCAGTTGTCAAAACGTCTCCATTTTGATTATTGCTGGATGAGGTACGGGTTGGAACAGGCACAGTATAGGCTTTGCCTGTCACCTGCTTGCCGTATTGATAAGCTGTGCTCTTTTCAGAATCTCCTGCTTTAACCACAGATTGATCTAGGTAATACTGTGGTGGCGTGTCTGCACTAATAAACTTTTTAGTATAATTGAAGGTCGAACGAACTGATCCATTGTCTGTTACAGTAGAGAACGAAGTATCTTTCACATAGCTCTCAGCCATATCAGAATTATAATGAATCGTTTCCTGATTATAGTTTTCTGTTTGATTATTTTGATATGTGATTTGATCTACACGTGAGACTGCTCTATATGCCTCGTTTACCGAATTGGAGCCAATATAGCGTTTTACTGGCTGGTCTTCATAAGTATACAAAGTAGAGGCTCCAGTAGGATGAAATACTTTGGTTAACAAAGCGTACGGATTAGAGATTTGTCTTTCTGGATGTGACGCGCTCAAATTAAACTTGGCTGGTGCTAATGTATAGGAATATGTCGTTTTTCTGCCTTCGGCATCTGTCACTGAATCCAGCAATTCAACACCTTGTTCTGCATGTTTATGATAGACAACTGTGCGGTTTCCTTTAGACAAAGTAACGTCTGTAGCCGTATATTGAATATCAATCGAGTTGCCGATCGCGTCTTCTACCTTACTAAGCAATTTGCGTTTATAAGTAGCATTGAGTTCATAATTGAACTTTATCGTGTTATGATATGCATCTTCAATTTGCAGCAACTGCCCATCTTTGGAGAAATATTGTTTTTTCGTTCCATCCACAGAAGTTAATACATAGGATGAATTTTCTCCATTAACTGTTACTGAAGTATCAGGAGTAAAGGTGAGTCCTTTCCAGTCGTAACCTTTGAGCTGGTCACCCTCAATTTCATAGCTGCCACCATCCCCCAAGTGTATGTACTGCTTGCCCTCTTTGGTTTCTACATAAGGTAAATTCCAGGACCACCCCTTGCCAAGAGGATTCAATTGATCTTCTAAGGCAGGATAGGTACGGTTTTGAAAGATAAATGAAGGTTGATAGGCTACAATCTCGGCAAAAACGGTAGCATCCGCATCTGCTGCAATATAATATTTATTCCCATCGTCACTCGGAATTTCAGTCTGAGGATTGCTGTTAATTAAATCCCTGTAATGTTCAGCCTCAGCAATAGTTGTAAATAGTGCTGTCTGTCGGCGAACAGCCGTTTCGAGACCCTCTGAGACAATCGTTTCAATTTGCGGCGATCCTTCCATGGTAAAGGCTGTTCTTGTCCTTCCGCCTTTTCCATTACTTGTCCACTCGCTATAACCAATATCGCTAGTATAACCGGTCTTGGTAACAGTTCCGCTATAATCTTGCCTCCATTCTCGGGTATCAGCAGTTCCCTTATTGAACACTGTTCCTGAATAATACGCTGTTCCGTACTCGCTACACATGATTCTACCAGGAGAAAAGCTAGGGCATCTTTGAGGAACAATCATACCTGTTAAGGACAAATCCCCTTCATATGAATCCCTGTCGTAATGTAATTTAGAGTCTCCACATGACGAACCACTTGGATAATTCCGTGTTATATTTCCAGCGCTATCATAAAAGAACGTATTCATAACACTACACTGTTCCCCGAATACATTTTTAAAACTTGGAGCTGTATATGATCCCTTGATGACTCTGGCTTGTCCATCTTTGTTTAAGGTTCCTGTAAATCCATCTTTGCTGTACTTTATTGAATCAGGAAAAGCCTTCTCCCATTTTCCCGTTTGAGAGTCCTTTTCTACTCTGGACTCCGGAGCTGTAGTATAGGTTATTTTTTGTCCCGCTGCTTGACTAGCAGCTTCATAGGTTGTGTATGTGCCTATAACTTTGGTTTCCGGCTGAAGATTATAGGTATTCACATCAACATTCCCATCACCGTCTGTGTCCTCTTGCACCCATCTTTTTTGCTGATAGGCTACCTTGTACGACTTGGTAACAGGTTTCATCATCGCCTTAAAGTAGACATAATAATTTTGCACAGCAGCACTGTTGTCAACAATTTCAGCGCCTTCGTCAAAAAATTGAGCACGATTTGTATCATATTGACGAGTCAAAGAAAAGCCCAGTCCGTTTCGTCCAGGCAGAGTTAAATCTGTGTTTTGCAACGATAAGCTACCTGATAAAGTGGATATTGATTCTTTATCGTCGCCAACAGAATAAGGTGCTTCATTAAAGGAAGATTTATTGTAAACGGGCGCTTCCTCTCTAATAGGTGGAAGCTGTGGCACATTCGCCATGAGATTTAGTTTCAGGAAATCCGTCTTATATACATCTTCAGTGACTTTGTTCGTAGGAACAGGATCATCAGTTGGATAAACATCATCTGTAACACTATGAGAAATCAGGTTATCTAGTGGAGCATCCGATAGCTTATTATATACGTCACTTGTTACAGTCTGTGATTGGTTTTCCTCTGAAGGAAATAACGAAGCTACTGCCTGATCGTAGCTTATATGATCCTGTTCAGCCATATATAACGCTGTATAAATTTGATTTAATGAATAACCTTTCTTTAATTGTTCCGAAAGAAAAGATGATGTGACTCCAAATCGGGCAGCCATTTGATCCGCCGAATATTGCGAATTGTCCTTCCCTGCACCGAATACATTTGGAGGAACAAGGCCGCTAATTGTGCCAAAAATAAATGTAATAATCATGATTATCGCTATATGACGTCTTACTGTTCTAAATCGCAAGTTCTTCTCTCCATTCCCGACTTTAAATTGTATTACATATCATTTATTGGGAACTGCTCACTTTATGATCTGTATAAGGTTACCATTAGAGTCATATTGATATTGGAAAACAACCTGACCATCCTGTTCAATATGCTCAAGCCTTCCATTAGCATCATAAATATATTTATATTTTCTGGATAAGCCGCTTTTGACACTATTGCTAAACTCCGAATAGTTTCCAGCCGCATCCCTGGCTTTCACTGCAAACCTGTAAATTTTCTGAGGCTCTAACTGGTTCACTTGAAAGGTTAATTCTCCGGTATTACCTATCATTTGACTATCACGATACACATCATAGCTAACGACTCCAACATCATCGGTAGATGCTTCCCATGTTAAAACAATGCTATTCGGCGTAGGTCTGGAGCCTGCTAATTTCTTAGGTTTGGAAGGACTTGTTATATCCTTAGGCAAATCATCAATAGCTGGTATATGATCTAATCGGTCGTTAAGCTGTTGTTTGTCTGCATCATTGAGATTTATTACTAGAGCTCGGGCCATATTAATCTCAGTTTGTAATTTTGAAGCTTCTGCTTTTTCAACTGCCTGCGTAGCTGTCGTTAGCTGTTCAGCATAGGCAGCTTTCGCATCAATGATTTTCTGTATTGCTACTACCCTTTCAACAAGCTTGCCCTTGTCCGGATCACGAAGTTTGTTTATTAACTCTACAGCTGCATTTACATCATTTTGTAATTGGGTTGTCTCGGCTTGCACTACCGTTGCTGTAGCTTTGGCCAATTGTTCTATATATTTGGTATCCAAAACTTTTACAACAAAATTCTGCGTTATAGACTTACCTAACGGGTCTGTAGCTATTACCGTTATTGTGGATTCTCCCGAGCTTTGGGGTTGCAAATTCAGTATTGAGGTACTTCCCTTTGAGTCCTTGACCAATTGATGGGTGACTACGGCTGAGTTGGAATTCGTACACGAATATTGAAGCTGCTGATGGTCAGGGTCTGTAAAATATTCGGATACATCTTTAATTAAGACTCCGTCATCCATTTCAATCGTGGTAGTTGGAATGCTCTTAACCAGTACTGGCGCTCTATTAATCAAATTCAGGACCGATTCCGTGACTTGCGAAATATTTCCGGCACTATCTGTTGCCCGTGCCTGTATGCGTGTCCCATACTCATTTACATCAATGGGAGAGTTATACACCTTCCATTCGCTTTGATTGACACGATATTCCCTTGTCGCTGCATCAGTAGGATAGTTGATTGTCACTTTGATATTATTTGCTACTTCATTCGCAGGGCTATTACTGAATGACGGTGGGGCAGGAGGTGTTTTATCAATGTTGCTAATCACCAATGAATTCACAGTGCTGAGGCTTCCGTATTTATCTGTACAACGAGCAAAAATAGTAGTGTTTTCAGACACCTGAAATGGATTACTATATGGAGTCCACGTACCATTCACACCGATTTTATACTCGCTTTTAGAATTGGCAGGCACTCCATCCAATTGGATAAGAACATTTTGATTCGTCATCCCTGTAATATTGGAACTTATGTGTGGACTGGCTGGAGTGGTTAAGACAATTCCTGAGTATGTAAAACTTCCCGAGGATTTGGCTCCATTATTCTCATTAATGTAAAAGTAATAGACTGTTATGGCGTTATTGGAAGATGCAGAAGCACTGTAAAGTTTAGCTGATAATGCAGCCCCAAGATCCTTAAAATAGATGACGACATTGTTGCGAGTCAGGCTTATGTAATAAGAATTCGCCTGTACATGTACAATCGAACCATCCGATAACGTTACAGTTTCATGTGTAGACGATGGTTCTGAAGGCGTTGGCTTTTCTTCAGGAGGCCCAATTGATCCTCCTCTGTCTGGTGGTGGATACAGATCTGGTATTCCACCCGTAAATGCTGCTGACACTACTGCTTGAGGAAACACAGCTACGCTCCACGGAGATAAAAAAACAAATAAGCAAAGCATGATTAAAAAGAATTGTTTAGCATTCTTCCCTTTCCCTCGCTGCCTCATTTCGTTTAAAAAAAATTTCATTTTTAAAATCATCCTCCTTCATATAGTGGTAATGCCTAGTTAGAAGAATACTAAAATTAAAAATAATTTATAATTCAATCATATTTCGCCCTCTTTCAGAAAAATGTATTTTGATTTACATATGAAAACAATGTCGTATTAAATTTGTATATAGCGAAGATTGTCGAAATAAAGAAAAATATATAAATATTTTTAAATTGCCATAAATTATGTTTAAAACAATAACATCCTTTTTTAAACATTATATGAATTTGAATATCCAGTATACTTTTAGAATCCTCCCACTCATTGATTTAAGGTAAACAAAATGTTATATTGTCTATATAATAATCATCATTTAATTGAGGTGTTTGCTAAAATGGATCATTCCGAACTATTCTGGAATGCTGGAATCGAAGAACTGAAGCGAGGATATATTCGCCAAGGAGAGCAGGTAATTTGCCTGTTGGACGGACAGCGATATGAGCAAGGCATCATATATCAGGATCAAGGGGTATTTTATGACGCGGAGAGGTACATGCGACTTCATATTGAGCGGACGTACGGTTCGGTCTTTGACTATTTGATCGGTCTGGACAAAAAGCTGACTGGACTGACGGATCATCAGAATCGGTTGCTTCAGTTATTTTATCAAGGCATGGGCGATGCGGATATTCAAAAGGAAACTGGAATCGGTAGCGCATCCACCATACGTAATCATCGCTTTGGTCTCAAAGAAAAAGAACGACAGGCCAAGGTTTTTCTCACATTAATGGAGCTGTTAAAGGAGAAAGATCGGCACGCTCCTGCCATTGTAGAAGTACCAGTACAAGCACGGATGGTGGACGAACGCTACAACATTACGGAAAACGAGCGGCAAAAGGTACTCACGAAGTATTTTCCGAATGGGACAGACGGACGCCTAAAGACCTTTAAAATGCAAGAAAAGCACAAGCTGATTGTGCTGCGTGAAATTGCGGACCGTTTTGTAAAGGGACAAATATATCATGAGAAAGATATCAATGCGATTTTACAGGAAGTATATGACGATTATGTCACGGTGCGAAGATATATGATTGAATACAATCTATTGGATCGTAAGCCGGATGGCAGTGAATATTGGTTGAAGGAATCTTGAATCTCAACGTTTATGAAATCAGCAATTTGCATAATTCGATTCCCAACGCTCGTAGGTACAATATATAGACGAACTAAATCGTTTCGGTCTATACATTGCTGATTTGAAAATGCTCTTGGGATTTATGCAAAATGCTCAAATAGGAGGATTCGACAATGAATCGAAGAAAAGAATTGGTGCAGCAGTACATGGAGATGAAGACAGAGGCAGGAATCTATTGCATTCGAAATACACGTAATGGGAAAATTTTCGTCTCTTCCACGCTGAATTTAAAGTCGCTGAATGGACGGCGTTTTGAGCTGAACATGGGTGGATTTAAGAATAAACAACTACAACAGGAATGGAATGAGTATGGCGAAGATTCGTTTGAATTTGAAGTGCTGGACGTTTTGAAGAAAAAGGACTCAGCGTTCTTTGATGTCAAAGATGCACTAGCAAAGCTGGAGCAGACCTGGCTTGATCGACTCCAGCCTTACGGGGACAAAGGGTATTTGTAAACTTACCGATCCACGGGATGCTCTTCCCGAAGGTATCCAAAAATAACAGCGTCGACAAATTGACCTTTTTCATAAAAATAGTCTCTCAGGTGACCCTCTTTAGTAAAGCCACTTTTGAGTAGCAGCCGTTTGGAGCCTTCGTTATCTGGATCAATGAAGGCTTCTATACGGTGAACCTGCGGCAAATGAAAGCCATAATCCACGACCACCTTCATCGCCTCCGTCATCAGACCTTGCCGCCAATATTCCGGTGCCAGCTCATAGCCGATTTCAATACGGGAGTGCTTCTTCTGCCAGTTATGAAATCCAATTGTACCCACGATCCGCTCAGGAGCTTCTTTTAACGTAATCCCCCAACGAAAGCCCTCTTGCTTCTCATATCTGGTTAGCATCGAACGAATAAATTTTTCGGCTTGCTCTACTTCTGTAAAGCTTTCCAATTCATAATATTGTGTGACCTCATCCTTGGAGAAATAGCCGAACACATCCTCCGCATCCCCTACTGTAAGCTGTCTTAAACGAAGCCTATCAGTTTCTAAAATCGGAAACGTTTCCATTGACATTATCCATCTCCTTCACATCGAAGAACCTATCTTATCAGCCACCAGCCAATCCCAACCATCACTCCATTTATGAAGAATAATACAATACATGCTCTCCACTTGTTGCTTTCACTTGTTTGAAAAAAAACAGTCACTTTACTACGACACATGAACAACGTAAACAACAAATTCCAAATAATACGCATACCATATTTTACGTAGTATAGAGCAGGGTTTAGCTGTACACCGCCCAACGTTGGAGGGACATCCGGAATAAACAGAATTGCACACGTATAACGCATGGTCTCATATGTAAAATAAAATACTGCCAGCCACCAAGCCCACTTCTTACCAAATAACATGCCGACACCGGCAGTCGTCCCTGCCAAACCGAGTAACGCGATAAACCCTTGAAACATGCCCCTACAAATGCCTACTAACGTAGAAGCCTCATTTAATGCATTAAGCGTCAATAGCTGGGTCACCAACAGAAGTGCTCCATTAAAGATCAATAAAATGGCTGAAATGCTTACACCTAAAGGTCGTTCGAAAACCACGTTCGTTACATAATCTTCTACTTCTTTTTTCGTATACAGATCTGACACTTCTTCTACTCTCCTAACCCAAATTATATACTTCCATTTTCGGGCGGGTATAATAACAGTATGTTCTCGCCTCATTCCCATATATCGGCTTTTAGGAAAATATGATTTAATCTTTCCTGAAAATTCCGTTATCCGTAAGCTAATCATTATTATTCAGTGCAGCGATACTGCTAATGACATCCTCTAAGGGTGTCAAATTAGCGTCATGAGAATCTCTATCATTAACAGAATCCCAAATAGAGTAATATCTATCCTTATACTACCATTCCAAGAATGAATCTGACAAATGAATAGACTACTACTCGCGCTTATGAATGTAAACTTGTTATTTTCGTGGCCCTGTAACCTTCAGATGACTGGATATACTCTACTTGATAACCCATTCGGGCATCCAAAAGCTCTTCCATAAACGGAAGGCACGGACTGTAAATAAAACTCCCTCCTGGCCGAATGGCTCTAAGCAATTCCATATATTTGCGAGCGTACTCATGAATATTACCATCTGCCTTCAGATGATGATGTATAAAATGATTGGAGAATGCCATATGTGAAACGATCGTTCCCCATGTACGTTCTCCAAAGGTGATCTCTAACCAATCTCCTTGAGTGACACAACCTTCTGTTTCAGCCAACCGATCTGTTCCGTAAGCCTCAATTCCACAGGCGCGTAAATAAGTAACTAACCGTGCCTCAGATCCGCAACCAACGTCTAGAACAGGCTCTTGCAAACGAGCAATGTCCAATCCCAGTAGATTGGCTTGCAACTCCGGCGTATACTCCTCACAAGGTATCCAAAAGGTATACTCACACTCTGCATACTTAGCAAACATTTCACGTCCGTTGGTACGAGTTAAAAAATCTCTCAAATGCCCGTAATGCTGCTGAAGCAGCAAGTCCAGGGTTGCTCTATCTATAAATTTCTTCTGAAACAGTTTTTCAATCCGGGTGAAAAGTCGATCATACAGCTCCGTAAGCTCCCTCGCATGATCTGTGTGAAAATGTAGATACTGATTGGTATTTACAAACTGGGACAGTATTTTAGCCGCTACATCCTTCACAAAAGCGTTATACATATGCTGGCGCTTCAAGCTTTGAAGCATGAGGATCAGTTCCGAGCTTCTCTGCGTCAGCCAGTACGTCATTTCTGTTGAAGGTCCTAACAGAACAGAACCCTCGCGCATATAAAATAAACTCCGATGCTGATTGTACAGGAGTTGACCGTTAATAAGATTATGAAGTTGAGCGACTGTCATTCTCGCTTCCTCCTTAAGATCCAGAACATTAAAGCCCTACCCAAGCCTAAACAATGTTATCTTTGGGTAGGGCCAGCTTATTTTCTAAGTATACCATGGCTATGGAAATCGTGTTTTATTGCGAATCCTCCGCCTGTACATAAGAGGATAAAGGAATATTCAACTCACGTATTCCCTGAGCTACCAGCCGAGCTATTTGCTCCGCACCGTATTCCTGAAAATGTGTATCATCCTTCACTCCATCAGGAAATGCAGGATACACCCCTGGCTCCAAGTGTAAAAATAACGGGAGTGTTCCTTCCAGACCAAGTGTATCATAGTACGCTACACTCAAGCGGCTAAGATCGACCAGTGCAACATCTGTCTCCGATGCTGTTTCCTTCATGGCCTGCACATATTCCGGGAAACTAATCCGAAACGAGGCACTTGCCGCATCATAATCCCGTCGGCCAACAGGAGTAATTAGCACAGGCGTTGCACCGCGTTGGATGGCTCCTTGGATGTAGGTTTTTAAGTAAACTTTGTAATCCGCGGGTGAAACATAACGCTCTTGGTTGTTGATCGCGGCATCATTATGTCCAAACTGTATGAGCAGATAATCTCCTGGACGGATATTGCGTAAAATATCATCTAACCGCCCTTGTACCAGAAAGGTTTTCGTGCTTCGTCCACCAATAGAACGGTTCACAAATATAGGCTCATCTGTGAAGAACGGAGCAATCTTTTGCCCCCAGCCCGCCTGAGGCTTCATCGCGGATTTATAGGTTTGAACCGTAGAATCTCCCGCAAGGTATACCGAAGGGTGTTCTCCAGCCGTTCGAGCATCCTTTGGAGTAATAACCAAAGCGTTAATCTTCGCTTCATTACCTGAGAAATACAATTCGAGCTGACCATCGATGAGTGCAAGTTCAAATCCAGCCTCGACAAATTGTCCTGCTGTTTTGGTAGTAGGTTCTACCTTGACGATGGACTCGGCTTTAACCGTAATGTCTGTGTTTCCGGCAGTATCTCCGGCAATTAGAGAAAGCGTGTAATCCGCAGGTGGTAAATTGACAACAAATGATGATCCTTGAACACGAACAAAATCTGAGCGTATAGCATCACTTCCACCACGATCCTCTTCATTCACTTTGGAAAGATCGGTAAATCCATAGCCTCGCTCAGGCGTGTAAACATCCTTGGCAGTGACTTGGGTGTAGCCGTCAGCTACGTTCCCAGGGCCAAAGTCAAATCGAAGAGGCGCCGCAAGCTGTCTTTCGGCCAGTGCCTGCCCTGGGATAAGTATGGTTGCAAACAACAAGCTGAACCCTGCGCATAATCCAATCATCTTACCGAACAACCTGTGACGCTTTCCCTTTTGTTTCAAGCGCAACCCTCGCTTTTCAGGTTATTTGAGTGGTTTGTCATTGTCTCTACGTGTATTGCTCCCCGCCAGCTTTTGACAACCTTGATCCAGCGCCCAGGATACCACAATGCCAACCGTGTACCTGATCAGATCCGCGGTCAGGAACCCTTTCCCAAGCACCAAGCCGCCCAGCGTCGTTGCCCGAATGTGGTTAATCCAGGGAGCCTGGTACATCTGGCTGAACTCAATGGCGAAGCAAAACAGCAAGCTGCCCCACAGGGCTACAGACAATTGACGATTCACCCACAACATTCTCAGCCCCAAATAAATCATGCACGCCCACAAGGCATCCCCAAAGTGATCAGCAACGAATTCAGGCAACCGGGAGGAGTAAACCCGGCTTCCCAAACCCAACAAGATCGTGACCAGCACAGCAATTAGGTACGCAGCGCGAGCCTTCCAGCTGAATTTCGCCTTTATTTCCCGATTGGCCTTCCTGATGACGCTCTTACGAACGCTCCTCATGCTAAATCACCTGTCCTAATGCTGGGACATCTCCGCCGAGCTGCTGGAAATTCGTAAAGCATCCTCTCTTGGATAGCGCTTGCAAGATTGCTGAACCTTTTGCTGATGTCATATTGTATGCACACCAACTTGTCTGTATTTTTCATAATATAATTAATCATAATAAGCCTCCGTAATATCGTACAAACGTATCAGCAACTTCCAAACTGTTCGTGTGAGGATACTAAAATTCAATACCACGCACCTTGGCAAAAACCATTTGGTGTACCATGCTTCCCTCTTCATCATACTCGACGTTTCTTAAAATCCCCTCCAGTGTAAAACCTGCACGTTCCGCTACCTTGGCGCTGCGCGTGTTTCTGGAATCACAACGAATCTCCACCCGATTGGCATGCAAATGCTGTATGGCAAAATCCGTAATACCGTGCACGGCCTCTGTTATAATGCCTTTTCCGGTCCATGATGTTCTGAGCCAATACCCAATTTCAAATCTTCGTGCATCCCAATCAATACGATGCAGACCGCTGCTGGCTACAAATTCTCCCGAAACCGTATCAAATATATACAACATCATATCAGACCGATCCAAAAATTTAAGTCTGGCTTGGCGCGAACGGATTTCAGATTCCTCTGCCGTAGGAAGATTTCTTGCAAACGGAAGCCAAGGCCGCAGTTCATTCGCACTCTCTCGTATCGCCTCATTGACTGCCGCCCCATCCCCCCATTGCGGAGCGCGTATGGTCAATCGCTCCGTCTGGAATTGGTCAGGGAACGATAAGAGAATGGGATTCGGTTGCTGCTCCATACTCATGATGCACCCTCCTCCTTATTCGTTGAATAACTGCGACGATCCAGCCAACCTGTGATTTCACGCAAACTCCCAATCTGATAGTCCGGTACAATGCCTGTTTCCTGCCACGTCATAAAGCCTTCCAGCCAGATGGTATGCAATCCTGCACTTTGTGCACCACGAATATCATTTGTCGGGTGATCGCCTACATAACAGGCATGGCCGGGATCGACAATGTCCAGCTCATTCAGAGCCAACTCGAAAATTCGAGGATTAGGCTTCTGGATGTTGACGCCGCCCGATACGATAATAGAATCCACATAATCCCTCAGCATAACTCGGTCGATTTTCGCTTGCTGCGTGCGGAGTGAGCCGTTGGTAATAATACCAAGCTTCAAGCCACGCGACCGCAGTTCGGACAACACTTCCTTGGCCCCGTCCATCAACACCGTAAACTTATGAAATTCACCATACCAAAACCCCAGCATCTCTTGTACTGACGTATCGGGATTTTTCAGTTCCAAGTCTGCATGCAGCTCGGTATACAGTTCCCTCTTATCCCGGTACCCGTCCTGATCCGCCAAACGTATCTGTTCAACAACAGCCGCGCGGCTCGCCGGTTCTTCTGCCACAATAAATCGTTCAATAAAGCGCTCTGTATATGCCGCAAACGCCTGTTTACGATGAATAAGAGTATTATCCAGATCAAAAATAATCGCTTCTATGGACATAAATAGCTCCCCTTCCTTCGTTTCGACTTATTCATCTTCCTAACACTCACTCACACAAGTTGCTCCAAAAACGCACTTTTTTTACGGCATTAAAATCAATTTGTTCATAAGGCTTCTCCCCAAATTCCAGCTTGAAATACTCCTGCAAACATTCCCCATACACGATAATATCCGTTTGATACACTGAAAATACCGGATTTCCTTCTTCAGATGGCTGCTCTGGGATATATCGATGTCCGTTGATCGGGATTAGCTTGGGCACACGTAAAAACTCACGTTTACATATATCAACGGCTTCCGCCGAATCTGTCGGTTTTTCGCCCCATTCGGGAGGCCAGAATATATGCTGCTCTACATCAAAAATCATACCTTCCAGCGGCCAATTCAACCTTTGCCGAATTACCCCCATCCGCTGTGGTGACGTATCTCTCCAAGGGATAAAGCCTTTACCGATGGGAAGAACACTCATCAGAAGCTCCCTCAAATCGGGCGGGAAGTGAATATCATACCTGCCTTCGACGTCGGTAACCTCCTGCATGGATAAGCCTGGAGCTAAGGTCACATCGTGTTTACGTAATAAATCTATGATATAAGCGATATCCATCTCTTATCGACTCCTCAGCAGCTAGGCGCTCGGTATCCATGATCAATTGACCATCTCCATCTTCAAACTCAGGATGTATGGCGTAAATTCCCGTCGTCGTGATATCATCGCTCTCATAGGCAAAATCGCAGCGGTACCCCTGAATAGGCAGCTGTTTCCTGCCTCCTTCTTCCGGCGTGTAAAATCGATACTTTATTGTAAAATCGTGCGTATGCTGTCTGCTATTTTCATAGGGGTTCCACATTTCATATCATCCCCTTAGGTCTTTTCCAAAAATATGTACTTCTTTCTAGTGTAATTCAATAGGAAAAGAAATCCAAGACCTATCCGCAATACATTGCTGAATAAGCTTGGATTATATGAGAGTCCTTTATTATAATATATATGACTTCTATACTTGCTGTCCGTTCACCTGAATATCTACGGCTACTTGCTGCCCCATCCAAGCCTGTATGCGATTCCACGAAAAAACCTGCTCCATGTGAAATACACCATATGGAAGTTCTGAACGGTACAGGGCGAGCGCTGCAAAGACGGTTGCCTTAGCGGTTAAATCAGATTGATGGTGCCCCCTCAGCCGACATTCGACCTTCGTCTCCTTGCCATTGAGCGTTCCTCGGGCATCTACCTTGACCGCTACAGCATTCCCTCCTAGATGTATCTTGCCAAAGCTGCGAACTACAGCATCACGCACAGTTTTCTGTCGGAGTAAACCTGATACTCCTATCGTTCGAAGCCCTGCCAGAAGCCGGGTGGTCAAGCGCGAATCGAAGCAAAGGCGTGTGCTAACCGTAGGAACTTTGAGCGTACGAGGAAGTGTCTGCTGATCCGAAAAAGGAAATCGATACGCCCGATGACGACCCACTCCTGCACCAAAGTCTGCTACTATTCCGTCGGTAAAGCTTTTTCGAGTCACAGGGCGTCCCTGTTCTATAACCTCCAAATCGGCATGAATCTGATCTACTGTCCACTCAATGGCAGCCTGACCGTGTCGATCCCCCAAGCCCAGCATCAAAGATATATTCAACTCATCCGTCTGATCCATGAGCTGTGTCGCTTGCAGTGCTAACAAATTGGTCAGCCCCGGAGCTAATCCTACACTTAACAGGGCTGTGGCCTGATAAGCTCGAGCCTCTTGATGACACTGCTCCACTTGACTCAAAAAGGCCGCATTCGCGGTAATATCCATGTAATGCACCCCATGTTGTAGACAGGCACGTACCAAGGCCGTATTGTCCTGATCCAGACACATGATAACCAATTTAGCTTGCTCTAATATCGACGGGTCCATCGGCTCATGAATATTTAGCTGCAAGGGCCGTATCTTACCATTCGATTGTCTACTAAATTCAGTGGCCCGCTCCAGACTACGACCTGCGGCAAATACCTTGCCGGGAAACATTTCACTTAACTCCGTGCATATAATTTTTCCAACATGGCCATACCCGCCAATGATGATGATGTTATCCTTTGTCATAAGTCGTCTCTCCCTCTTTAACCGCAAACCATGCATTTACTAAAAAAGCGCCATAATACCGGGTGATGTGGGTAAAGCCTGCCTCTATCAACAGCTCCTGTATTGCCGCATTGGACACCGGGTTTGACTCACGACCGATGGAAGCAGCGAATCGTTCCCAATCCTCGAGTGAAATGCCCTGACTCAGCATATGACCTTTCCATGCCTGCATTTGGATGGAAAAAGAAGGCTCCTGCGGATTCCCATTAATAGAAGCTAGACAAAAAGGTGCACCCGGCTTGAGTCGAGCGGATATCTGGCGTAGCAATGCCTGTTTACTTTCCAAGCTCCGAAGAAAATGAAGCACCAGCAGGCAGGTAGCAGCGTCATAGACCGGTTCTCTGCATGACTCTTCGCCGTGCTTTTCGTGCTGTTCTTCAGGCTGTTCTCCAGACAACTCTTCCAACGTACCTGCAACAAACGATACTTTTGAACTGATGCCCGCATGTGTCACACGCTTACGTGCCAAATCCAGCATGTGCTCAGAGGGATCGACTGCCGTAAAGGACCATGCTTCATGGCGCCCTCCGAGTGTTATCAATTCCTGACCGCCTCCAGCACCGACAATTAGCACATTTGGATCTATATTTCTAGTATGAGCTTGTGCCTCAAGCTGTGCGGTTATCAGACAGTCTGTCATCTCATACAAATGAGCATATCCAGGTATTTTTAAAGCAATCGTATCCGCGTACTTATGCACATTCGGATGATTCCAGCTCATAGGTTGGTTTGAGTCCGTATTTCCAATAGGGGTATGTCTCATATGTGCTTTCCTCCAAACATTTAGCCTTGATCTTCTCAGACCATTCGTTTATTGTAGATTTTATTAAGAATCATTCTCAATTATAAAGACAATACGAATATCCACCATCCCATAAATGTGGGATTTAATAATCGCGCTTGAGAATCTCCAGCTTTCACGATAGGAGTAAATGATGAACGCACACTACACGCAATTTGCACAGCTTAAGGACGCCCGACAGCAAATCATTGATCTGGGGGAAAAAGCACCCTCATCCCTAACGTACAAGCACACCCTAATCGACCGCTTGCGTACTCAGATTGCTTTCGATGCGGCGTGCTGCACCTCAGTAGATCCGCGTACGCTGCTTTCCACGGGGGCATTTACAGAGTCGGGTGTGGAGGACATTCATAACAAACTGCTGGAATACGAATATCTACACGACGATATGATGAAATATGATCAGTTGGTGCGAGAAGGACAGTCTGTAGCGACGCTACATGGGTCTACACAAGGCCAACCGGATCGGAGCACACGATATAGAGATGTTTTGCAACCCGCCGGATTCGGGGACGAGCTACGTGTTCCATTTATGTACAAAGGGAGCTGTTGGGGATTTCTTACGTTGTTCCGTCATCATGGAAAGCCTGTATTCAGCGAGGAAGAGCAACAACTGCTTGAAGCATTAGCGCCGTCCATAGCCTACCATCTGCGTCAGGCCAGTGTCGGTTTATCTCCAGCCCCTGCCATGATCACGGAAAATGAACTTGAGCCAGGGGTTCTAATGCTTTCCGATAAGCTAGAACCGATCTCGTCCAATACAGTAGCAGAGCAGTGGCTACATCTGCTTCGGCAGCAGGAGGGAATCCATGAAGACAGCCTTCCGGCTCCTGTCCGGGCGGTATGCCTGCGAGCGCTATCCACTGCCACTGCACCAGCCCGACTATGTATCCCTTCCGCAGACGCAGGCACCCCATGGGTAACCATCAGAGCCACCCTTCTGCAAGGCGGACAGGAGCATACGGGTCAGAAGCAGCTAGCCGTATGGTTTGAGGCTGCTAAAGCAACTGACATGCTACCGCTTATGACCGAGGTGTACTCATGGTCCGAACGAGAGAGACAAATTGTCCAACTCATTGTTCAGGGCTTTTCGACCAAGGAGCTGGCTAGCGCACTTCATATTACTGCCTACACGGTGCAGGATCATCTGAAAGCGATTTTCTTGAAAACAGATGTAAGCAGCCGTCGTGAGCTAGTATGGAAGGTATATTCTAGATTCAATTAACCTATGTAAAGAAGACAGATGACCCGATTAGGGATCATCTGTCTTTGCATCACTGCTCTATTTGGACGCAAGAGACTTATTTCTTCGAAGAGGAGTTCGTATCATCGTATGACACTGGTGAGGGCTTCGCAATCCATTCATCAGCCTCAGGCTCGATATCCACGCCATTTTCCAGCTTCGTTTTCTCCATCAAGGAATCTCCGTCCTCGTCCTTCTTGTTGCGGATTTTCGCTTCGTCTTGAGTGTAGTCGCTCATGTTGATTCCTCCTTTTTTAATTTCATCTGATGGTTGTACTTTACTCATAATTACCCATTGCCGTCCTGTACAAACCTCTACACGACCAGATGCCCTTTTTTCTCCGCCGGTCCAATGACCGCCTCAATGCCAGCATTAAACTCCAGAAAGTCGCTTTCTATTCCATCACTGAAAATAACTCCATTTTCCGGCATCTGCGATGCAATCCGTAGCGGTTTTTCGGCTGCTACCTGACCAAACACGAGATCCGCAGCAGTCGTTCGACTGGGGAATGGTTCTCTCACCGTAAAATAAAGCGATGGCGAACTCCAAGTTGCACGATGATCATGACTCATTCCGTCTGCTGTCCCTTCCTGAGTGAAGGCTACACCGGGCATCAGCTGGCCTGGAGTCAGCGAGATTGGATGCCGTGTAGCACTGCCGACAATTCCGGCCGCTCCAGCCAGCACACTGGTCAGCCAGCCTGTCGCTCCCAAACCGGTTGAAACGATAATGCCGCTGGATGATTGTTGCTCTACCTGATCCTCCAGCCTTAGCTCATATCTCGCGGAGACATGAGTTTTGCGCCCAATGAACAAATCATTTACAGCATACAAGGATTGTCCATCATTTAATTGGGCTTTAGCCAGCGTAACTTCCTTAATTGGCCGTCTGTGCACGAACACATCCGGCACCACCCAGCGCAGGTCGGATACAGTAAACGGCAGCGATACCCCGTCCCAGCGCAATGGATCTGGATTCACACCGATAAGCGGTTGCTCGGTCAAATA
>NZ_WUDQ01000510.1:0-2662 GCF_009827695.1 Paenibacillus sp. OT2-17
CAGAGAGGCGATCTGTGCCATAATCTTATCGCGGTTGGTTTCTCCGAGCGGTAGCAAACCTTTTTCAATCAAACCTGTCTGCTGCACAAGCGGTTCGTACATGCGGACAAAAGCTTCCTTAGCCCCGGAAAACTGATCCTGCATTCCAAGCTGATCTTGAGTGGCGATCCATTGCTTTTTCCGTTCCTCAAGTCCGTCTCTAACTTGACCAAAACTCAATTCATACTTAAGCATATGCTTCTCCACGCCTGGCTCTACCAACGTAAAAGACATTCGTGGCAGCAGTATCGGCATCTGCATCTCCAACACCCCGAAAGCATCCCGTGTAATCGCCCAGTAAGCAATCTCTCCTAGACCCAGCACAGATGCCAACACCGGAAACAGTGAATCCTGCATTAGAGGACGAGTTAGCACATTGTTACTAAAACGTTCGGGATGTCTATCTATCTCTTCAAGCAGTTCATCCACAGTAAACACCACCAGACCGTGTCGATCCGTGAATAGTCCAGCTTTTTTGAAAAGCAGCAAGCGTTCATCTTCATGGATATAAAAGAGATTCGCGCCACCTTCATGCACATCGGCTTGTAAATGATATCCATAATCTACGATCCGCGCAGCAGTCGTCCGGTAAGCCTGCTCCAACTCATCATTGTGCTGAACCAGTTGCTTAAAAACGGATGCTTCCAGCTTGCGTAGCGAAGGATCTGCTGAATCCAAGAGTACTAATCCATAGGTGCCGAACAAAAGGCCCAGCAACTTGGCAAAGGCTTCACTCAGTCCATATGAATCCGTTAGCCCGTTCTCAATCATGCGCATTATTTCAGCCTTATGTTCTGAATCTGGCAAGCTTTGCTCTATATCCGCTATCGCTTGCTTCCACTCAACAGCCTCAACTTTAATGGCACTAACCGAAGAACGGCGTTCAGGTTGCTTATTCAGCTTGATTTTGACGGCTTGTGGGTCATTTGCCATTACGTATGTATGATTGACCTCGTCCCAGTCATGATCTTCGCCAGCAATCCAGAAGACGGGAATAACCGGACGTCCAAGCCGTTCCTCAGCTTCTCTCGCCGCCTTAATTAGGGTAGCAGCTTTGTAAATGACCAGCATCGGACCTGTGAACAATCCGCTTTGCTGCCCGCCAGCTACTACTAAGGCATCTGGACTTTCCAGACGGTCCAATGAAGCACGAACCGCCTCATACGAATTGTATTTCTCATTGTATATACGAAGACATGCTACGATATCCTTACGGTTTAATCGCAGATGCCCCGTCTTATCCAGCCACTTCGCCCGTTGGGCATAAGCATCGGCGTGCAGCACATTATATTCATACAAGTCGCTTGCGCGTCCTGTACCCTGTATATAATCTTCTGCCAAAGCCGACCCTCCGCGAAGCGTTTCCGGAATTATCTTCATGGGTCTGCCTCCTGTCTCCACCAAAACCTTACTGCTTGATTGTACCGAAAGCCCATGTCCACGTCAAAGCTTCCTACAAAAAAAACCGCCGAATAACTCGGCGGTTGGTGCATAAAACAAGATCAGGCGTAAGGCTCAGCTACAAAATGTCCTTTAGACACTTCGATGAGCGTGGCATTTTCCAGGTTATAAGCCCCTGTCTTGCTGCCAGATGCATCATGAATCGGGCCTGCTTGGTCGCCTGGCATAATAATCCGTTTTTTGTTGGCTTCTACTTCTGGATCAGGAAGTGGGATCGCCGACAAAAGCATTTTCGTATAAGGATGGATCGGATTTGCATACAATTCAGCACTTTCTGCAAGCTCGACCATTCTACCCATATACATTACAGCTACCCGATCACTGATGTGCTTGACCATCGACAGATCATGCGCAATGAACAGGTATGTCAGACCCAAACGTTCTTGAAGCTCTTTTAACAGGTTGACAACCTGAGCCTGAATAGATACGTCAAGAGCTGAAATCGGCTCATCACAAATGATGAATTTAGGATTAACTGCTAGTGCGCGTGCAATACCGATCCGTTGACGTTGACCACCAGAAAACTCATGCGGATAGCGTGTTGCATGGTCAGGGTTCAAACCAACCAGATCAAGTAACTCTTCAATCCGTTTCTTACGTTCTGCACGGCTACCCGCCATGTTGTGAATATCCAGTGCCTCACCAATAATATCAGAAACGGTAAAACGCGGGTTCAATGATGCATACGGATCTTGAAAGATCATCTGCATATCACGGCGCATTGCTTTCATTTTACTTGGTGATAATTTGTAAATATCCGTACCGTTAAAACGCACGCTACCTGCTGTAGGTTCATACAAGCGCAAAATCGTACGACCCGCTGTAGACTTACCACAGCCGGATTCGCCAACCATACCCAGCGTTTCACCCTCGCGAATATAGAAATTCAGGTTGTCCACCGCTTTGAGCACACGGTTTTTGCCAACATTAAAATACTTTTTAAGACCTTCAACCTCAATTAAATTGTTGCTACTCACCATGATCTCACCTCCTATTTCTTCAACTTCGGATCAAGCGCATCACGCAAGCCGTCGCCAAAAAGGTTGAACGCAAGCATAATCAAACTGATCAAACCTGCTGGGAAAAGCATCCGCCACGGGTAATACATCCACCCGGTCAGAGCCGATTCAATCATTGAACCCAGCGACGCCTGAGGAGCCTG
>NZ_WUDQ01000511.1:0-2660 GCF_009827695.1 Paenibacillus sp. OT2-17
TGCTTTAAGGCCACCTAGCGTACCTGCAATGACAATCAGCACAATCCCGGAAATCACCCCACCTTTACGGAAACGACGAAGTGTTTTGACCAACGGCGTGTCCGTCTCCCGCTTTGCTGCCAAATAGAAATTTTTAAAAGCAGGCTTTGCAGGTTCAAAATATTGACGCCACAGCGTTTTTTTGTGCAATCCCTCTCGTCCTTCCTTTTGGAAGAATAGAAGTAGCGCACGTCGATACGCCGGTTCGAAACCGCCACGTGGAGTAGCAAACTCGGGGTGTTCCTCTGACCATCGGATAAAACGGTACATCGTATCGTTATCCTTCGCCCATTTGCGGATCGAACCGACTAGGCGAGCGAAGTCCAATATTCCTTCTCCCGGCCCGTCAGAACGATAGAAAGCAGGCAACAGACGGGCAAAATGGCCTTCCGCAAGCTGCTGGGGCAGCCAGCCATAAGCCCAATCCTGTACCTTTTCTACTTCGCCAGGCTCCAGGCCGTCCAGCACCGACGGTTCCGGTTCCTCCGTATTAAACCAATCGTAAGCCGCAATCAATCGCACTGCTTGTCCCTTGAGAGGAGCAGGCAGTTTTCCAACCCACTGCACCAAATCGGGCCGTGTGAAAAAGGGAATCTGTACGACCTGATCGGGTGATATTTCTTTTAGCTCTACTTCAGTAAGTAAATACCGATCCGACGCTTCCTGCAAGCGCTCTGTTAGTCCAGATTGCTCCAGCGGGGACAGTTTGCCTCCGGCAGAGCTGCTGTCCCATTGACACAAGCGTTGGTGAATGGCAGCCACAGCCTCTACTGGTTTTCTTTCGGCACGCAGTCTGCCCATTAGCGCAGATTCTGCCAAAAGCTGAAAATCGGCATTCGCCGACACTTCGATATACCGACTGCCCCATTCGTGCACAACAGCCAGCAGTCCCTTGGCATCCGGTGTTCTTTTCATCTGACTGTCCATGTAGGGAATGAACAGCATTTTTGTAAGTGCTGGATTACCCAACACTTTCGTAAAATATGCCTTGCCTAATGATGGATTTTCTTCAATCGTATGATAAATATACGTAACTGCTTCCGTATTTCTGGCAGTATAAGCATTGTTTAGCGAACGGATTAAATATTCCACCAACCGATTTTCGCTGCTGCGTGCATGAACTTTATAATAGTCCTTGAAACTATCGACCAGACCTACGTCTGGAATATATCCATCCTTCACCCGATCAAATTCATGATCAAAAAACGACAGAAACAGATCATTCAGCCTCATTTTACGTGGCAGCGCATCGGGTGGCGATAAATAATCAGTCAAGCTTCGTAACACAGCGATTCGTTGTTCGTTGTATAATGCCCGCTCTCCCTGCTCAATTCTGTACAACGTAATGAGCTCATGATAGCTGGATGGCGTCAAATCACGCCCGGCCTCCATACCTGTCAGCATTTGCTCGGCAAATTTGAAGAAATCGTCCGGCGTCTCACCATTCAGCAACGTACGGACAATCCAGTCAAAATACGGCTGTCTCACCTGCTCTGCATCCACATTAAGTATTCGACTATGGTTAGACAGGTCAAATACAAAGTCCTTTTCCACATTCCGATCACCGGGACGCAAACTAAAAGGCTCAACGAACATCAAGTGAATGCCTTTTCTGCTGTTCGGTTCCTGTGCATATGTAAGAAATCCGAGTCTGTTACGAAATGCATAAGGCAGTGCCGCATACAGCACACCCAGTAGCTGCTTGGCTGAAGATCCGACCGCTTCTACAGGAACATTCAGCGCTACATATACCTTTTTGCGACCTGCTGCGGACATCATGACTGCGTATAAAAGCTGTTTGAACACTTCTTCGCTCAGCTGTAATTGAGTCAGCACTGTAGACGGGTCAACAGCCGGAAATACACTTCCACCCGGTAGACGCTCCAATTCCGGCAAATCCGTTCCCTGCTCAATATCATAGGTATCAACAAAGGATGTGTTCAGCCACTGCTTATAGTCAGACGGAGATTCACCATGTCCGGCTGGAATCACATAGTTGTGCGTGAAAAAGGCGCTCCGCAGCCCAGTAAAATCCGCGGCCTTATAAATACTGCGGCCAAGCACTACATCCCCGGACTCCGTCCGTACCAGATGTATAGCTTCCGGATAGACGCTTTCCTGTTTCTCACCACGCGCCGTCAAAGCAGCAGGCGCATCATATACACATAAGGGATGGAGCACCTTTTTAATAAAAGAAGCATCCAATCCTTTGGAATTAGCCACTGTATCGAAGCCTTCCGTAGAACGGAAAATACCACGCCGTTCCCGTGTGTACATCTGCTGTTGTATTAAATGAGAGGTAGAATAACTCACTGTGATTCTCTCCCCTCAATGTACTTCAACTTATAAAGCAGCCAAATGAATGGCTCATCCACACGGATCGGACTAACCAACCCTTGCAGCTTTTGCTCCACCGGATTGCTACCCAGCGCGGAAACTGCGAAATAGGCCGTATCCGTAAAATATACATCCATCGTGCCCTTGAACGGCTTATCCACCTTTTCGATGAAGCGTCGAACTTCGCCATCAATGTTCGCGAACTCATCCAAATCCATATATTTGCGATGCTCCATCGGATTAAAAATATTGCTGTTCGTCTTGATGTACGTGCCTTCTTCATC
>NZ_WUDQ01000512.1:0-2658 GCF_009827695.1 Paenibacillus sp. OT2-17
GGAATAGGGGGTGGTGCGTGGTTGTTCCTAACGTCATCTGGCAAGGACATGCGCTATTTGGCTGCCGATACGCTAATCACAACCCAACATCGTCACTGGGCGAAGTACTTTATCGGTGAAGCAGAGGCAAAAAAACGTGTGGCTGAATATTCGGCCCGTTTTGAAGCGATGGGTGAAGAGAAGGACAGACATACAATCAATCTACCTGATCTGATACCGACCAAAGTACAACAAACGCCGCTGGTTGAAGTGGAAGAGGTATCGGGCCGTAACTATCATGGCTATGTTATGACGGTGCATGACCCCACTAAAATCCGGCTCGGGGTTCCTTCCAAGGTCGGCCGGGGAGAAAGGGTATCTAGTATGGTCGAGCGTTTAGGGGCTGTTGCTGGCGTAAATGGCGGTGGCTTTGCCGATCCCAACTGGAATGGGAATGGTTTTAAACCGATTGGCGTTGTCATTTCCCAGGGTGAGATATACTACAATGATATGGGTAAAAATGCCTCTGTTCAAATCGTAGGTATTGATAAGCAGGGAAAAATGATAGCCGGTCACTATTCGTTGTCCGAGTTGTCCAAAATGAATGTGCAAGAAGCGGTTACTTTTCAACCACGCCTAATCGTGAATGGGAAAGGTCTGATTCGCAATGCAAGCGAGGGGTGGGGAATTGCTCCTCGTACCGCAATGGGGCAAAGAGCAGACGGGGCCATTATATTCGTGACCATCGACGGTCGTCAGCCTGGGTACAGTATTGGTGCCAACTTGTATGATATGCAAAATATTTTGCTTAAACACGGAGCGGTTATCGGTGCTAATCTGGATGGAGGTTCTTCAACGGTGCTAGTCAAGGATAATGCCATTGTGAACAAGCCTTCTTCTGAATACGGAGAGCGGTATTTGCCGACTGCGTTTCTCGTATTTGAGCATCCAGAGACTGTTAGTATCCCGAACATATGGGAAGGTCTGAATCCTGGAGACATTGACGCAGCCAAAAAGAGATAGATCAGGAATGAACAAGTTCATTAAGTGAACGGAGACTGATGACCAGCCAGAGATTCATGGTAAATTAAAAGAAGAAATATACGAGGGAGATCTGGCGACAGCACGCGAAGCGCTAATCCGTTTAGACAGCAGAACAGTCCATCCTTATATAGAAGCACATAATCCTAACACTGAGCTTCTGTCCAGTGTCTATATGTTCCCTCAAGGCGAAGCATTGCGCTATTTTACAGTGGGGATGTGCTGAGTCTAGTTGAAGTGAAGGACGGTTTTCCAGTTGTCACCTATCAAGGGTATGTGGGTGCTCCCTTTGATAAAACATTTACAATGGAATACGATCCGCTGGAGCGTTTTTTGGTGAATAAAGCCAAAAATCAGTGGGGAACTTATCCGAAAATAAATAAGCCCCTGATCTACAAGTTTACTACAGGATGGGGAGACAGCAGTACTACTTTCTATGGGCGTATTACTACGCTAAATAAAGAAGAACTGCTGGGTACTACGGGTGATCCCGTAACTGGACTCCCGGCTAATACCAAACAAATTATGAAAACCTTCAAGCTGCCGTGGGAATCGCGTACAGATGCCCCAGCAGGCGATGGAATAAGTTAAGAGCAGCAATAGTAAGGAAAATTTAAAAAGCGCGTATCGTTGAAGTAAAGTTGACTTCCCGGTACGCGCTTTTTTTTGATGGAATTTGTACTTTTGTTGCTTCGTGCTTGCTTAAGTATCTATTAGGCGTCATTTTCTGCTTGGAGAAATACGGAAATCAGGATACGGGCGTTGTTTTCACCCACGTTTTTGGCATAATGGGGGATAGCTGCCCTCCAGCTAAAGGAATCTCCTGCTTCCAAAGTAGCTGAATCCTCGCCTTGCTCCACGTATACCGTGCCCTCCAAGATAAAATGAATCTCATCCCCCGCATGAGCATGCTCCTCTTCTGTAGATGAGCCTGGCGGCATGTCCACCAGCATCATTTTAACGTTTCCTTGCCCCCCCAAATGATCGACCTGGAGGTTGTTTTTACCATATAACGTTTTACGACGCTCGTCCTTACGAATCACTTGCATCCGTTCCTCTTCTTTGAGAAGCAGAAAAGCAAGGGGAACCTTAAGCGCATTTGCGATACTGTCCAATGTTGCGATGGAAGGGGAGGTTTTATTATTTTCTACTTGACTCATAAACCCTTGCGATAGTCCGGTTCGTTCACATATTTGCTGGATGGATAAATTTTTACGTTTACGAGCGGCGCGTATGTTGCATCCTATACCCATAGAGCGTTCCTCCTTTAAGGGAATATAATGTATACTAATTTAATATTTATCATACCAAATAATTTGTTGACAGACTACAGTTTCTTATGATAAATTCACATTACAAAATAATTATTTCTATTACTAATAATTCAAGTTTGATTCACACTAATGTGGTGCGGCAGAGATTCAGACAGTATTATTTTTTCAACCAAATTATTAGTAATATAAATTAATTATTCATATGCACTTGTATGAGTGTAATAAACAAACAGAATGGAGAGATAAACATGAGTTCAGCAAGCAAAAACATTTCTACAATTATGCGGGTGGCGCTGGGAATTTTGTTTTTGGCACACGGAATTGCTAAATTCCAAATGGGGTTGGGTAATGTAGCAGGCTGGTT
>NZ_WUDQ01000513.1:0-2650 GCF_009827695.1 Paenibacillus sp. OT2-17
ATGTAGAGATGACTCCAGAGTGGCGCGATGAGATTGCCAGACTTTCGGTGACTCCCGCGCCTGCTACAGACCGGGGCGAGACGCTACTGCCGAACTGGGCTTGAAGACCGAAGACCGCCTAAATGATGTTGGGGAAGTCGGTGGTGTTCTCGTTTTATAGGAAATGACGCTGGAAGTTAAACGTATCATACCGAAAAAGAGACGGCCTAAGGTCGTCCTTTTTGCTTCTTCGCCGATCAGTCTAGATACTTAGTCATTCATGACCTGGTCGTATTTTTCCTTCAATCGCTTGATGTCCGCTCTCGGAGGAGCACCGAACGTGCGGGAGTATTCACGGCTGAATTGGGAAGAGCTCTCGTAACCAACCCTGAAAGCGACGTCTGCGGCGTCCGCCGATTCAGCCAATAAGATGCGGCGAGCTTCCTGTAGTCTCAGCTGTTTTTGGAACTGAATTGGGCTCATGGCGGTTACCTCTTTAAAATGCCGATGGAACGAAGAAACACTCATGCTGGCGGTGTCTGCAAGATCTTCGATCCGAAAAGACTGGTCCCAATTTCGGACAATATGGTCGATAGCTTCCCGGATCCGATAGGTGCTGCTTCCTTCGACTGCAATCTGAGCCAATTCGACTCCATAGGGCCCCTGCAGCAACCTGTACAGAATCTCCCTCGTGTAAAGCGGGGCTAGAAATGGGATTTCTCCCGGGGTGTCCAGCAGACGGGCAAGCCTGAGCACGGCGTCCTGAATGGACGATTCCATTCGGCCGACGAACAGGGCACGCTTGGCATTATCTTTTGACGTGACCTTAATATCACAATCGTTCAGCACTTCAAGGATCTGGTTCTGTGTAAATTCGAGCTTAAGACTCAGGTAAGGAGAGTCAGTAGACGCTTTTATAATTTGACCGATCACAGGCAGATTCATGGAAGCGATCAGATAATTGGACGGTCCATATTCAAATCTCTCCTGTGCCAGCAAAATTTCTTTCAGACCTTGAACGACAACACAAAAAGAAGGCTTGTAAACCCGATAAGCGGGCTCAGTTATGCTGGAATGCTGATAGAAAAATAGGGAAGGGATCGTCGTTTCCTTGGCGCTATTCTGAAGCGAGTGACGCTCAATTAATCCGGTAAGCTTCTGTTGCTGTTGAATAAGGTTCTCGGACATTCAAATCCTCCTTGCAGGTTTGTCTGGTCCCATTATAAGACTTATCCGCCTGTAGCAACAGTAGCCGTAATAGGATTGGGCAATCATTTAAGACGAATGAGATATCGCTTCGCTTTTTCTGTTCGGCATAATAAGACTAAGCTCACAGAATCAAGCAAGGGGGGGAACAACGGAATAGCTGAAGCGGCTGAATAAGAAGAGAGAACGGGTGCTCTGTCGGTGGAGGGAGTGACAGAAGCCACTACCGCAAGCAAACGACATTATCAAAGAACAAGTTTAAAAAAGGGAGGAGATGAATTATTTGAATCGTTGGTTTAGGAACTTATTGGTTCAAAGGCTTATCACATTAATAGAGTTTGAAGAGCATGAATGTTTCAAAAAATTATATAATAGTTCTCTTGATAGGATCGTAAGCCAATTAACTAAAGAAAAATAATGAACATTTATCATACCCACCCTCCTACTGGATAAAGAATAAAATGATATTAAGAAAGGAAGATGTATGTTGGAAAAGCGTAAATTGGGAAATAGCGGTCTGGAAGTTTCCGCAATCGGACTTGGATGCATGGGAATGAGTTACGGTTATGGGCCGGCTTCGGACCAAAAGGAAATGATCTCGGTCATTCGGGAAGCGGTCGAGCGCGGCGTGACTTTCTTTGATACCGCCGAAGTATACGGACCCTACACGAATGAAGAACTCTTGGGCGAAGCTCTTCTTCCCGTTCGAGACCAAGTCGTGATTGCCACGAAGTTCGGCTTCAATATCCAGGATGGCAAGCAGTCCGGAATGAACAGTCGCCCTGAGCATATCAAGAAAGTTGCCGAAGAATCGCTTAGACGGCTCAAGATTGAAGCCATCGACCTGTACTATCAGCACCGAGTCGATCCAGATGTGCCGATCGAAGAGGTAGCGGGAGCTGTGCAAGATCTGATCCGGGAAGGAAAGGTAAAGCACTGGGGATTGTCTGAAGCAGGAGTGAAGACCATTCGTCGTGCACACGCGGTTCAGCCACTCACTGCAATTCAGAGCGAATATTCCCTGTGGTGGAGACGCCCCGAAGAGGAACTCCTCCCTGCCCTAGAAGAGCTCGGTATTGGCTTCGTTCCGTTCAGTCCTTTGGGCAAGGGCTACCTGACGGGAAGTTTTAACGCAAACACGACATTCAACCATGACGATTTGCGCAGTATTCTTCCACGTTTTACTCCAGAAGCGCTGGAGGCCAATCAGGTGTTGGTCGACCTGCTTAAAGAGATGGCTGAGCAGTTAAAAGCAACGCCAGCCCAAATCGCACTCGCCTGGCTGCTAGCCCAGAAGTCGTGGATCGTTCCGATCCCGGGCACACGGAAATTAAGCCGTCTGGAAGAAAATCTAGGCGCAGTGGACATTAAGCTCAGATCCGAAGATGTGCGCAATATTAACAGCGCAGCCTCGCAGATCACTTTGATGGGCGCCAGATATACGGAGGAACTGGAGAGAAGAACG
>NZ_WUDQ01000514.1:0-2647 GCF_009827695.1 Paenibacillus sp. OT2-17
GTCGGACATCTGGTGCGTAGCGGCTTCCTGCTGCCCTACTTCATTGAGAGCATCCTTTAGGAAGGAACCAAAATCCTTCAAGGATTCGGAAGGCGTCGCTTTCGTCAACTCATTGTTAGGCGATTGAATCTGCTGTATTACCGGTGTCTGTACATTAAACATGGCGTTCTGAATCATGTTTTACTCTCCCTATTAAGTAGTTAGTAGTCCTAGAACTTAGCGACCGATTTCAAGCGCTTTGGAAACCATAGCCTTTGATGCATTCAGAGCTGTTACATTGGCTTCGTATGAGCGTGTTGCGGAAATCATGTCGACCATTTCTTTCATAATGTCTACATTAGGCATATATACATAGCCATCTTTATCAGCGTCCGGGTGACCCGGATTGTACACAGGCTTCAAAGGTGACTGATCTTCCTGAATTTGCGAAACCTTAACGCCAGCAGCGCTTGTGCTACTTCCTTCCATTTGAGCCTTTAAAACATCGGCAAAGCCAGATTGGTTCGGCTCCAAAACAACCGTTTTTCTCCGATATGGAACTGCTTGTCCATTCTCTACTTTCGCCCGAGTTGTCTCTGCGTTGGCAATGTTGCTAGATATAACGTCCATCCGCAACCGTTGGGCCGTAAGAGCAGATGCACTAATATCAAAGCCGTTGTTAATCTTCACCTAATCCTATCTCCCTTCTACCGCTGTTCTCATCATTTTGATGCGCTCATTAATTTCTTGGATGTAGGTATTATATCTTAGTTGATTTTCAGCCATAAGACTCATTTCTCTGTCGATATCTACGTTGTTCATATTGTTATTCATGACTGAGTACCCATCTTTGGTGACCGTGGCATCTGGAATGGAGTTCACAGGTCCTATTTGAAAATGTCTTGAATTGGTTACTTTTCCACGTAGTGGTGTGACATCACCGTCCATTTGCTGCTGAAGCAGTTCTTCAAATGAAACCTCCGAACGCTTAAAATACGGGGTATCCGCATTGGATATATTGTCCGCCATCACACGTTGTCTCGTATTTGCCGCCTGTACACCTGCCTGAAGCTTTTGAAAGCTCATATCACCCAGCAGATTCATTTAGCTCCTCCCTCCCAGCGTCTACTCCAAAGTAAGATTCAATAAAACAAGATTTTTCACTTTTTTTCGACAATAAAATTTCATAATTATACATTTCTTTTAGGTCTTAAGTAGAAAATAATAACTTTCTGTCATATATTCTAAGTTTCGTAGAGTTGGGACCTAATTACAATAAGAAAAAAGCCCTATCTTTTTTAAAAAAGAGGGCTTTAGATGCATAAAATGTTAAATTTTTCAGGTTTATTTCAAGAAAATGAATGTTTTCTTAGCACTTTACACCTGTAAAAGATTATACGTCCTACTTTTGGAATAGACAGAAAAATCATCAACTTGACCATTATCTAGGTCTAAACGACAGTGCAAGATAGTGTTATTCTGGACCACACACCCTATTTTTAGAAACCCTATTCATAAAATATACTGACTAAGGTCCCTGTTTTGGGCAATATCTCCCAGCTTCTCACGTACATATTCCGGGGTAATGATCATACGATCCAATGTAAGCTCTGGTGCTTCAAACGACAGATCCTCCAGCAGCTTTTCTAGAATGGTATGCAAACGACGTGCGCCAATATTTTCGGTGTTGCGATTTACAGACTCAGCAATGCTGGCAATCTCACGGATCGCTTCCTCAGAAAATTCGACTTCAATCTCCTCAGTACGGAGTAAATCAGTGTATTGCTTGGTCAGCGCATTTTTAGGCTCCGTCAATATCGACACAAACTCATCCAAGGTCAGGCTACTTAATTCCACACGGATTGGGAAACGGCCCTGAAGCTCAGGGATCAGGTCAGATGGTTTTGCAACATGAAAAGCACCTGCAGCAATAAACAGAATGTAATCTGTTCTTACCGGACCGTATTTGGTCATGATGGTAGATCCCTCGACAATAGGTAAAATATCGCGCTGGACGCCTTCTCTTGACACATCGGGGCCACTACCCTTACCCTGGCTGGCAATCTTATCTATTTCATCAATAAAAATAATACCGGATTGCTCAGCACGCTTCACAGACTCCTGAATCACATCATCCATATCGATCAATTTGGCGGCTTCATCTTGAATCAACACCTTGCGAGCTTCCTTGACTGGTAGCTTGCGCTTCTTCGTCCGCTTGGGCAGAAAACTTCCGAACATCTCCTGCATATTCATACCCATTTGTTCATTCCCTTGCCCAGCAAACATATCGAGCATATTGGGTGCAGTATCCTCCACATCAATCTCTATAACATCATCCTCAAGCTTACCGGATAACAGATCGAATTTAACCTTACGGCGCTTTTCCGCCAAAGATCCATCCTGTTGTGGTGGTTCTTCTTCTACCGAAGTTCCCGTGTTATTGCCAAACAGCATTTCAAAGGGATTACGTTGCGATTTGTTTGACTTTTCTGCAGGTACAAGGATGCTGACAATCCGTTCATTTGCCATGTCCTCCGCTTTGTCCTTCACATTCTCTGTTCGTTCCGTCTTAACGATGCGAATGGAGGTTTCCATCAGATCACGCACCATGGATTCCACATCACGACCGACGTAACCCACTTCTGTAAATTTGGTCGCCTCTACC
>NZ_WUDQ01000515.1:0-2636 GCF_009827695.1 Paenibacillus sp. OT2-17
CCCCAACCCGAATGATACCCTGTTTGAACACCTGAACAGGCAGCTTGGACTGGTATGTGGGCTTACAAATTCACAGCGTATGGTGGCACGGTACCTCATTGGCAATTTGAACGAAATGGGATATTTAGAACTTGATGTTCCAACAGTCGCCTCACTAGTGGACGTTCCCATAGCCGAAATTGAGGATATGCTCTTGGTGATACAGAGTTTTGATCCACCGGGGATCGCCTCTTACAGCTTGGAAGAGTGTCTTCTTCTCCAGCTCCAGCTTGCTGGCATGGATGATGAATGCATAGTCAGAATGGTAAGCAACCATCTGGCTGATCTGGCAAACAATCGGATACAAAAAATTGCGGATGCTCTTGTAATCGGTAGGCGAGAGGTTATACAGATGGCCGATCGAATTCGCAAGCTAAATCCATGCCCGGGCGCAGCATTTGCTCATAAAGAGCAGCAATACATCATAGCAGATATCACGGTCGAAAAAGCCAACGGCGAATATCTTGTCCTGATTAATGACATTAGTGCGCCGCGGGTTGAGATCAACCCTTTTTACCAGCAAATGATGCGGGATCTACCGAATAGTGAAACCAAACTTTTTATCCATGAGAAGATGAATACGGCAAAATGGCTGATCAATAGCCTGAAGCAACGTCGGCTGACCCTTCTACGGGTTGCCAAGGCCATTGTGGAAAAGCAGCAGGATTTTTTTGAGCATGGCGTGTCTTTCCTCAAACCAATCACCCAAAAGGAGATTGCCGAAAAGACGGGCTTACACGAATCCACGGTCAGCAGGGCGGTCAGTAATAAATTTATACAGACGCCTCGCGGATTGTTCGAACTCAAATTCTTCTTTACTTCCTCCTTGACGTCAGCGGACGGAGATGCTGCTTCATCGGAGAGTGCAAAAAAGCGTATCAAAAATTTGATAGATGATGAGGACAAGCAAAAACCATTATCGGATCAGGCTATTACTACCCTGCTGGGAAAGGAAGGTTTGCATTTATCACGCAGAACCGTGGCGAAATATCGAGAAGAACTAAGATATCTTTCTTCTGCCAAAAGAAAAAAGTTTGAAGTTTGAATGGTTAAAGATAGTGGCGATGCAGCAAGACAGGCAACGTCTCAGGAAAGCTTGATCCGACTCGCTAGTTCTTGAATTCACCATTACACCCCCTTTCTTGAACTAGGATGTTTTCACTTTTGAAACGTTTCCAATTTGCTGTAAGAAAAACGTCAGTTAGTAGATCCACACTATGAATCGAAAGAATGAGGCTAATATTTTTCAATAAAATCATGTAGTTTCGCCTTGCTTGAAGACAACGGGGAGACGATACACTTGCTGATCTAAAGTTATACCATCGATCTTTTGATACAGTAGTCTGATTGTCAAACGTGCCATCTCCTCCACTGGCTGCCTGATTGTAGACAATATCGGATGAAAATAAGGATGATCCTGAATCCCGTCGTAGCCGATAACCTTTACATCCTCTCGGGCTTGCCGCCGCTATTACATAACATGAGCTTAAAACCTTCCCGATCCAACTCATCCTCAATGTAATAAGCCAGTTCAGAAAAAAAAGGATGCCAGATACTTGGAAGCAGCAAGGCTACCATCTTGGATTTCCTCATCTTGAAATTTCGAGCGACTTCATTAGGAAAATAATTTAGTTCTTGTATAGCTTTCTCCACTTTCCTGCGTGTTTCTGGTTTTACAGAGCCCGAGTTGTTAATAACGCGGGACACCGTTCCCACAGCTACGCCAGCTATGTTAGCTACATCTTTAATACTTGGCATCTCCCTCCCCCTATCTCTCTTTATGAATATTATAATAACACTAAGATGGAAGCGTTTCAATTATGTTTGAAACGCTTTTTTTGCTGACTGTTTTCATGCTTCCTAAAGAATGTCGCCGCTTTAATGAAGCTCTATTGTCAGTTGTATGCGGATCTAAAAAAACAAGGCTTGTGATGAAAATTATCATTAGAGAGAACGGTTAAAATCTGTATCAATTTTTGTTCCGGAAATATGCCTACGCTTGCTCAAGCGTTCTCTCCAGTACATCCGTCAGAAAAATGATTTGCTCTCGAGCTTGCCCTTTTCATGACTACAAATGCCCACGGCCTTTATAAAAGCTTTTTATCTTCCCTGCCGAGCTGAAGCGCCAGTGTGGATTCCATTAGATATACGTCCTTGTCCTCTACATCTGTTCATATTCATCTCTATCCTTCTTGTTTTAGTGGTTAATCCTAAATTTCCCCCGAAAGACACGAATAGCGTTATTAAAAGTTACGTGCCCACCGTTTCTTTAGTCCCATTTGCCAATTTATCGAAGAGATCACGTTAAATTTGTAAAGGCAGCCGATAATCGGCTGCCTTTACGTTTAAATAGTGTTTGCAAAATTATATTTCTTATCTTCTAGAATAGGCTTGCAGATTCGCGCATATAGGCCTTACTAGAGCACATTTCTCAAGTGCTTGCCGTATCAACATTTGCCCAATAGAGCCGCTGGTGCCAAACAGGTAAAGCCTTCCTGGAAAGTGTCTTAGAACGTTGATGCTACTTTGGCCACTTCTTGAAGTCCTTCTTTTACAATCACTTCTGCACGATCCTTGTACTGATTATGTCCTTCAAT
>NZ_WUDQ01000516.1:0-2617 GCF_009827695.1 Paenibacillus sp. OT2-17
TTTTAAGGGAGAGCGAATCATGAGTGAATTAACTTCATTACCACCAGCCAAAAAAAGAAAATTGCTGTTTAGCGCAGGGCTCAGCTGGTTGTTTGATGCTATGGATGTGGGACTGCTTTCATTTATAGTCGCAGCGTTGGCAAAGGAGTGGCATCTGGGATCTGAGCAAATTGGACTGCTGACTGCAATGAATTCGATAGGAATGGTGTTCGGAGCCGCTTTGGCGGGGATTTTGGCGGATCGTTACGGCAGACGCGCCATATTAGTGTGGACATTGTTGATCTTTTCTATTGCCAGCGGCTTATCCGCTTTTGCGACAGGTCTCGGAATGCTGCTGGTGCTGCGTTTTATTGCTGGTGCAGGCTTGGGCGGGGAATTGCCTGTTGCTTCGACGCTGGTGTCAGAATCAGTGCCTGTGAAAGAACGAGGAAGAGCGGTTGTGCTGCTGGAAAGCTTCTGGGCGGCAGGCTGGATCCTTTCGGCTCTTATTGCTTATTTTGTTATTCCAAAGTATGGTTGGCAAATGGCATTTATTCTCGGCGCAGTACCTGCGCTGTACGCTCTTTATCTGCGCAGAGCTATTGAGGATTCACCGCGTTACAAGCAGCAAAGCGTTAAACTTCCGCTGCGTGCACGATTGGCTTCGATTTGGTCGGGACCCAATCGCAAGTCTACGCTGATGCTGTGGATTTTATGGTTCACAGTTGTATTTTCATACTACGGCATGTTCCTGTGGCTACCGAGCATTATGTTTATGAAAGGTTTCGAACTGGTTAAAAGCTTTGAATATGTACTGATCATGACGCTTGCGCAACTACCAGGTTACTTTACCGCCGCCTATCTAATTGAAAAGCTGGGGCGCAAATTCGTACTGATCATCTACTTGCTGCTCACAGCAGTGTCCGCCATTTGGTTCGGCACCTCGGAAACGGCGGGAATGCTGCTAGCTGCTGGTATCTGCTTGTCCTTTTTTAATCTCGGTGCTTGGGGAGCCATGTACGCTTATACTCCGGAATTGTACCCGACAGCGGTCCGTTCTACCGGTGTGGGTATGGCGGCTGCGTTTGGCCGTATTGGAGGCGTTATCGGGCCTTTTGCGGTCGGTATACTCGTAGGACAAGGCGTAGCGTTACCATCTATCTTTGTGATTTTCTTCGTAGCTATCTTGATCGGAGCAGTGGCTGTATGGTTGCTGGGTACGGAAACCAAAAACCAGGAGATTGACTAACCTTTACATTCACCTGTGTAAAGATTCATAATATAAGAGAGAGGAGTGACCTGAAATGGAGCATACCTTTCTGCTCAAGGCAGACTGGAACGGGGGGCGCAACAGCGACGGCCGTATTGAGGCTGGACAGTTGCGGACTGCAATTTCGATCCCGGCTGAGATGGGAGGCCCTGGTGTGGGCACCAATCCAGATGAAATGCTGCTCGGTGCCGCCGCTACCTGCTATTTGATTACGTTGGCGGCTATGATGGAGCGCGCGAGTCTCCCGGTGGCATCACTGGCGCTGGAATCCGAAGGGATTGTCGATGTAACGAACAATATTTTTACATATCGCCGAATTGTGCATCGTCCGCAGGTTCAATTGGCCGCCGATGCGACAGAATCGCAGATCGAACAAGCATTGCGACTGGCAGAGCAGGCAGAAACCTCATGCATGATCTCGCGTGCCGTAGCGGGAAATGTGGCGTTGTCCACAGAGCCCGTGGTGGAGCGCGCCTCTTAAAGCGATATTTGTAACAGGAGCAATCATTCCAATTGCCCATCATTTTTTTAATCCAAGGAGGACACAACCATGACAGCACAACAAAAATTGCTCGTATTCGCAGGCTCTTACGCCGAATTGGAAGGTAACGGAGTTTATTCGTACACTTTTAATGAACAGACAGGAGCACTTACACTACAGGATGAGTTCTCCGGCTTGAAAAATCCTACATTCCTGAATGTGGACGTCAAAAATCGGAAGCTGTATTCCATTGGAGAGACGACTTCTGCTGCAGGAGCGAAAGTAGGCGAAGCCTCTGCTTTCGAAATTGACCCAGTTAAAGGAACATTTACATTGCTGAATCGTGCGGAAAACGTGGGTGCAACAACTTGCCACATTCAGCGTGATCCATCTGATCGCTACCTTATTGTAGTCAGCTACCATGGAGGTATGGTGGGACTGGTGTCTCTTACTGAGGACGGACGTATCGGTGAGTTGCTGGATGTTAAACAGCATGAGGGCAAAGGAGCGCATCCTGAACGTCAGGATCGTCCACATCCACATTCCAGTTTCTTTAGTCCGGATGGCCGCTTCCTGTTCGTACAAGATCTCGGTCTGGATCTGATCCGCGTTTACACCATTGATGACAGCAAAGGACAACTGGTGCTTCATGGTGAAACGAAAACCCATGCAGGTGCAGGTCCACGTCATTTGACATTCCACCCGAATGGTAAATTTGCTTTTGTCATTAACGAAGTGGATTCTTCCATTACTTCTTTTGCATACGATGCAGAGGCTGGCAAGCTCACTGAGCTTGAGAGCGTACCGACATTGCCGTCTGATTTTACAGGTGAAAACACAACTGCTGAAATTGCGATTTCGGGGGATGGAGCTTATCTGTACGGTTC
>NZ_WUDQ01000517.1:0-2616 GCF_009827695.1 Paenibacillus sp. OT2-17
TTCTGGGGGAATACGCCACAGCTGAGGCTATTGAGAGTATGCGCCATAGGTTGGGGCTGGATCGTTCTCTTTGGGAGCAGTTTATAGGCTTTGTGCACAATTTCTTTACACACAGTGATACCGGCGTTTCGATTGTTTTTGAGACTTCTTCAAGAGAGTTGATTGCAGAGCGGGCCCCTGTGACGCTGCTGCTCATTGCAATGACCTGTCTTTTTTCCATCATTATTTCGCTGGTGCTGGCCACCCTTGCGGCAACACATAAAGACGGACTGCTTGACCACATTATACGCATCTTGCCTGCTGTAACGCTCGGTATGCCGATTTTTTGGGTTGGACTGCTACTGATTCTGGTATTTAGCGTTCGGCTTCGCTGGTTCCCCGTTGGGGGAGTCGGCGAGGGCTGGCTTGGAATCTTGTACAGTCTCGCCCTTCCTGCGATCACTGTCGGATTGTCGCAAATTCCCTCGCTTGTTCGTTCTTTAAGAGCGCAGATGTTGGAAGTGCTGGAATCTGATTTTGTTGTAACCTTGAAGGCAGCGGGAATCCCCGACCGGGTTATATTGGTAAAGCATGTCCTGCGCAATTCCGCTCTTCCCGCTCTTATGCTGCTTGGCGTAAACATTGCCTACCTGATGGGCGGCACGTTGGTAATTGAACAGGTTTTTGGCCTCAAGGGTATCGGAAGCCTGTTATTTTCAGCCATTTCAAACCGGGATTTTCCTGTTATACAGGGGATTGCTCTTTATTGTGCGATATCTGTGGTCATCATCGGCTTCGTGATTGAGGTTGCTTCTGGGTATCTTGATCCCAGGACGAAAGGAGAACAATGAAACGCACGCAATTAGATCTTCAGATTCAGAAGGCGGGTCATAGCAACCGCTCTTGGGGAAAAATACTAAATACTCCATCTCTTTTATGGGGCAGTATTATGTTTGCGTTACTCATAGGTATTGCAGTGTTCGCACCGGTTATTAGCCCCTACCAGCCTTCTGATCAAAATATTTCGGCAACTTTACAACCCCCGTCCTTCGAACACTGGCTGGGAACCGATCAACTGGGGCGTGATTTGTTTACACGGCTGATCTATGCCGCACGGACTGATTTGAAGATTATGGTGCTGGCGGAGATCATCCCTTTTTGTATGGGGGTGTTTCTGGGAATGCTTGCCGGGTATTATGGTAAATGGGTAGACACGGTTATCACGCTTTTGACCGATACGTTTATTGCGTTCCCTTTTTATTTGATTGTAATTATAGTGGCGTTTGCAAGCGGTACGGGTGAACAGGGGATATACATTACATTTGTCCTGGTTGGCTGGATTGTATACGCGCGCGTGGTCAAGGGTCTTAGCGCATCGTTTCGCAAGCAGGAATGGATAGCCGCTGCAAAAACTCTGGGAATCCCGGATATTAAAATCATACTGCGCCATCTTCTGCCGAATGTGTTACCGCAAGCGGTGGTAGTGCTTATGACGGACATGGCTGTTCTGCTTGTAGCCATTGTTACGCTAGGCTATCTAGGTATCGGCATTGCGCCGCCAACTCCGGATTGGGGAACTATGATTTCTGATGGGCAGCCCTTTATATCTACTAAGTGGTGGCTTTCAGCAATCCCAGGCTTTGCGGTAGTATATACAGGGATTGCCTTATCCCTTGTGGGCGATGGGCTAGCAGATATATGGAGAAGAAAATGAATGCTATGAATCCAATTTTAGAAGTGGAAAATTTGTCGCTCGCGACGCAATCGAATCATAAATTGGTCACTAATGTGAGTCTCAAAGTTGAAGCGGGCGAAAGTATAGGACTTGTGGGGGAATCCGGATCTGGAAAATCGCTCACGCTTCGCTCCATCATAGGGTTGCTTCCCTCCGGTATTGAACAAGTTGGCGGGCATATTAGGAGCAATGGCAGATGCGCAATGATTTTTCAAGACCCGATAAGGGCACTTGACCCTCTCTGCCCGGTGGCCCGGCAGCTTGCCGAGGTTGTGTACTACAGGCAGAAGGTGAGTCGGAAGGTCGCGCGCACAATAGCTTTGGAACTGCTTGAAATGCTCGGTCTTCCCGATTCCTTAAAGCATACTGACCGTTACCCCCGCCAGCTTTCAGGCGGCCAGTGTCAACGTATTGTTATTGCGATGGCTTTGGCGTGCAAGCCGGGCATCCTTCTTTGTGATGAGCCAACAACTGCGCTTGACGTAACGGTTCAACGGCAAATACTTGACGTTATTTCACGTCTTCAAAAGGAGCTGGGTTTTGCCATGGTGTTTGTTACGCACAATCTTGCTGTAGCTGCTTCGATGTGCTCAAAGCTTTGCGTTATGAAAGAGGGAAGAATCATAGAGCGGGGAGACACTTTGCCCCTTTTACAAAACCCGCAAAATCCGTATACACAGTTGCTGATAAGCTCAGTGCTTCCTCTCCCGGATCTTGAAAGGAGCGCGGATTTATGAAAACAGCCTTGCAGATAGAAAATATAACGGTTGCTTATGGTAAGTTCACCGCGCTTGATCAAGAAAGCCTGGAGCTGCAGGAGCGTACCACGCTTGGTCTTGTGGGAGAATCGGGTTCAGGAAAGTCTACCCTCGCGCGGGTAATAGCCGGGCTGATCGCCCCGG
>NZ_WUDQ01000518.1:0-2614 GCF_009827695.1 Paenibacillus sp. OT2-17
GCCAATCTTGCCAAAAAAAGTGCCGGGGTCATGAACCGCCTGACTACAGCACAGAAAAATGAAGCATTGCTTGCTATGGCTGAAGCTCTAGTAAATCATACTGAAGAGCTGATTGCAGCAAACCATAATGACCTGAAACATGGACGGGAACAGGGAACATCGGAGTCGCTGCTCGACCGCCTCAAGCTGACCGAGGACCGAATCGGAGCTATTGCCGAAGGATTACGCCAAATTGTGGCACTGCCTGACCCGGTCGGCGACACCCTTGAGCAAATTGAACGTCCAAACGGTCTGAGAATTGAGAAGATACGTGTGCCGCTGGGTGTCATCGGCATCATATATGAAGCGCGTCCAAATGTAACCGTGGATGCCGCGGGCCTGTGCTTGAAAACAGGCAATCCGGTTGTGCTACGCGGTGGTTCGGCCGCCCTCTTCTCCAACCGCAAAATTATCGAAGTACTCCAGAAGGCACTAGACGCAACAGCTGTGCCACGCGAGGCGCTTCAACTTATTGAAGATTCAGACCGTGCCTCGGTCAACGAAATGCTCACCTTGAACGGCTTGCTGGATGTAATTATTCCACGCGGCGGGCGTTCACTCATTCAAAATGTTGTTCAGAACGCTACCGTACCTGTCATCGAAACCGGAGCTGGTGTATGCCATACCTTTTTGGACGCTACAGCGGATGCAGCAATGGCCGAAGCGATTACACTGAATGCCAAGGTGCAAAGACCGTCCGTGTGTAACTCGATGGAAACATTGCTCGTACACTCGGATTATGCAAAAGCACACTTAACAGGATTGGCAGAACGCTTTCGTGATGCTGGGGTTGAGCTACGCGGCTGTGCACGCACACGAGAATTGGCTCCTTGGGCTGTTCCTGCTACAGAAGAGGATTATGGCACCGAGTATAATGATTACATTATGAACATCAAGGTCGTAAACAATTTGGACGAAGTACTGGAGCATATTGCCCGTTACGGTACGATGCATTCTGAGTGTATTGTCACCGAGGACAAAGCCCATGTCGAGCGTTTTCTGCAAGAAGTGGACGCGGCAGCCGTGTATCACAATGCATCCACTCGCTTCACGGATGGCTTCGAGTTTGGGTTTGGTGCCGAGATCGGAATCAGCACACAAAAATTACATGCCCGCGGCCCAATGGGATTGCCTGCCTTGACTTCAACCAAATATCGCGTGTACGGTACTGGACAAATCAGGGAATAATAACATAAATCAATCTGTATCCTTGGAGGTTATGAATCTATGTGTGAATCACAAACAAAGGTTTTAATTAATGAGCAAATTACATTTTTCGGGGCAGGATCAATGGCAGAGGCTATTATTCGCGGAATGACGGCTCGTTCTGTCGTCAAACGTAGTGGTATTACCGTCATCAACCGCAGTAATCAGGCTCGCCTTGAGGAACTTCAAAAGCAATATGGAGTCTTGTTCCAAACCGAGGATGCCGCCAAAACCGAGCTTCTGCGTCGTTCTCCGGTCATTGTGCTTGCCATGAAGCCCAAGGATGCTGCACAAGCACTTGGGCAGCTCGGCCCACTTCTGTCTGATGAGCAGCTGATTATTTCGGTAATCGCAGGATTGTCCATTCGTACGATGCAAACGTTGCTGGGTCGCAAGCAGCCGATCGCACGGACGATGCCCAATACATCCAGCTCAATTGGGCTGGGAGCCACAGGCATTAGCTTTTCCAAGGAGATCAGCGAAAACCAGCGTAAAAACGTGCTTACGATGTTCGAATCTGTAGGTACGGTAACGGTTATAGAAGAAGAGAAAATGGATGTTTTGACCGGGATATCTGGAAGCGGCCCTGCTTATGTCTACTACCTGATGGAAGCCATGATTGCCGGGGGAATCCGTGGTGGCTTGACCCCTGAGCAAGCGCACGAACTAACGGTGCAAACCGCGCTTGGAGCGGCACGCATGGTGCAGCAAACCGGAGAGGAGCCTTCTGCCCTTCGCCACAAAATCATGTCTCCTAATGGCTCTACGGTAGCTGCATTGGAAATGCTGGACAAAGGTGACTTCTACGAAACGGTGATTGCGGCGGTGCAGCGGTGCGCTGAACGATCCCGCGAGATGGGAGCTGTACTTAAGGAGGGAATTGAATGAGCTATTGCTTGGCGACCTACCGGGTATACGATGACAAAGCCGATTTTAACCAAAAGGCCCAATCTATTGCCATCGGCATGACGGTGGGCAGCTGGACTGAGCTCCCGCAAGCCAAACGGGACGCGATGCAAAAGCATCTTGGCTCGGTTCATTCTGTGGATATTTACGATGGAGGTCCCGGTGAACGGTACGCGGACCTGACCATCGCTTACCCGGATGTCAACTTCAGCCGAGACATTCCCGCTCTGCTGGTCACAGTCTTCGGCAAAATTTCGATGGACGGCCGAATTAAGCTAACGAAGCTGGGTTTCTCGGAAGCATTCCGCTCTGCTTTTCCAGGACCGAAATTCGGTATCAGCGGCTTGCGCGAACAGCTTGGCGTGTATGATCGTCCCCTGCTCATGAGCATTTTCAAATCTGTAATTGGCCTCAATTTGGACGAACTTCGTGAACAGTTTACCCGGCAGGCTCTCGGTGGCGT
>NZ_WUDQ01000519.1:0-2595 GCF_009827695.1 Paenibacillus sp. OT2-17
CTGCAAACAGATTGGCTACGAATTTTTCTTTTGTCAGCTCTGGACGGTGTAGATAGCCGCGTGCCAGCCCCGGACCGGATACACACAGCTCACCAGGGACTCCTGCAGGTGAAAGATTCCCGTGTATATCCACCATATACACGCGGTGATTAGATACAGGCCGCCCGATGGATATGATTCCACCTAACTCAGAATTTTCTTCCGATACCGGCCAAAGAGACGTTGCAACGGAATTTTCGGTAGGACCATACGCATTGTAATAAGCCACCCGGTCCTTCCATTTGGACACCAGTTCTGCGGTAGAGGCCGATCCTGCTGTAAGCAAAACACGCAAATCAGGCATGCGATCCGGGTTCAGGTATACAGCATAGTTTGGCGGCAGCGTTGCAATTGTAATTTTGCAGGCAGCCATGTACTGCTCGAAACGTTCATAATTCAAAATAGTCTCGGAGGAAGGTATATACAATGTCGCTCCGCATAGTAAAGACTGGATTATTTCCGAGCATGACGTATCAAACGAATAACTGGCAAACATGACAACCCGATCGGACAAGCCAATACTCAACTTTTGCTCGAAGTAGGTTTTAAGATTACTAAGACCGTGATGCTCAAGCATGACTCCCTTAGGTTGACCCGTCGTCCCGGACGTATAGATGACATATGCTAGATCGTTTGGACCCGATACAGCCTCCAGATTCGAACCGTTTTGATGATATACGGACAGCATTTCCCCGCGTACATCCGCTTTTCTTGTATCGGAAGCAACTCCGTCCTGTTCACCGTCAAGCACCAACACCTTGCCTCCAAACAGCACCTTTTCCGTCAGGTGCTGTTGCGTTAACAACAGTTCGGTACCTGAGTCGTCTAACATGTAGCGGATGCGTTCCTCCGGATAGGTTGGGTCTATCGGGATATATGCTCCCCCCGCCTTCAAAATTGCCAATATGCCCACAATCATATCTACGGAACGCTCTGTCATCAGACTAACCAGACTATCGGCTTTCACGCCATAGCTGCGTAAAGTACGGGCCAACCGGTTAGCGCGCTCGTTCAATTCATGGTAGGTCAATTGTTGACCTTCAAAATATACCGCTGTCTGATCCGAAGTCTGCAAAACCTGTTCCTCGAACAGTCCGTGAATTGTTTGTTCACGCGGATACTCTGCCGTGGTATTTCCCCACACCTGGATGATGTGCTCCCGCTCCTGCATAGTCAACAGATCCATTTCCTCAATTAAACTATCCGGATTCGCTATAATTTGATCCAGCAACTGCAGTAGATGTCCTTGAATCTGCGACACACTCTGATGATCATATACCTGGGCATTATAGGTAAAATCAATCCGTAGCGTATCTCCCTGAAATACTATGATGCTTAAATCATAGCTTTCTTGCTCAGTATTGGCCTCTTCCAAAGTAGTCTCAAACACCATTCTATGGCCAAAGAGTGCCAGTTGTTGCACTTTCGTTGTAACCATTTCAGACATTGGTAAATGTTCATATACCGCAGATTCATCGGTTTGCTGCTGCACTTTTCTCATCAACCCGATAAAGTTCGCTCCTGCTTCGGTTCGAATGCGGACTGGTAAGGTGTGGTTACCCAGTCCAATTAAATGCTTCGATTCCAATATATCTGTCAAGGGACTTGATATGGAGCAAGCGAACACCACATCATCTGTACCGCTATACTTTTGCAATAAAATTCCCCAGGCTGTCTGCAGCAGCGTATTTATCGTCACCTGCTCATTCAGTGCAATTCGCTGCAGCGCCACCGTTCGTTCAACATTCAAATTAATCTCCAGATGCTCTGTCTGATATGGACTGCGCCCGATCAGATTGGCATATGGCAATTGAGGTGCTTCTTCATAGCCTTCGAGCAGAGTACTCCAGTAGCGAGAAGCCTTTAGGGTGTCCCTATGTTTTTTTAGAATCCCTTTGTCTTCTTCCGAAATCAGCGCCAATTCGCCCAGCTTAGTATTGGGATCGGCTACAACGGTTTTGACCAACTGTACAAAATGCCTTGCCATACTTTCTATCGTTTCCCGTTTAAACAAAGATGTAGTGTACAGAAATTGGAGCTGGATAGATGCTTCCTCCTCACTGACTTCAAGCGTCAGGTCGAATTTCGCAGAAACCTGCTCTATGCCAAAAGAGCGGAAGAACAACTTGTCCAACTTCACTTCTTTTTTCTCCACATTCTGCAATACAAACATCGTGTCGAACAACGGATTACGGCTCATATCTCGTTTCAGGTCGAGCTTTTCCACCAGCTCCTCAAACGGATAATCCTGATGCGCATATGCTTGCAGTGCACATGTCTTGGCGTCCTCAATGCAGTTATAAAACGTCTGTTCAGCGTGAGGATGATTACGTAATGCGAGCGTGCCGACAAACATACCGAGCATAGACTCCAGGTCAGCATGCGGTCTACCTGCAATCGGAGTACCGACAATGATGTCTTCCTGCCCTGTGTAATAATGCAACAATGCTGTGTATGCAGCCATAAGTACCATGTACAGCGTAGAATCCGTGTGCACCGCCAGTTCTTTTAAAGACTGGGTCAATTCCTGTCCCATTTCAAATTCAACAGCGTCAC
>NZ_WUDQ01000051.1:0-18623 GCF_009827695.1 Paenibacillus sp. OT2-17
CTTGCACTTGTTCATAATGGGTTCGCCTTTGGAGCCGCTATGAAGCTCAAGAATCAGCTCTTTTAACCATGTTGCAACACCATCCTCAAGATTCCGAAGATAGGTTGCCCCTTCGACAGCTTTGTTCAAACGTTCCGAGAAACGTGAGTAGACTTCCTCACTCCACCCTATATTTAACCGTTGTAAACTAACCAACAGAAGGTGTACCAATTTAGCTTTAAGCGCTTCAGGTGCAGGATACCCTTGTGTCATTTGTCCAATGAAATTTTTCACCTGACCCAATAGCTGATCGGGCTCTCCATTAGAGATAGCGCTTTCAATAAATTTAAAAAAGGCCCTTTGTTCGTGTGCGCTCATTTCCTGTACTGGCCGCTCATCATCTGAAACGACAAGGTTCAAACATCTGATGTGAGGTGTATAAAAACGCATGGAGATCAGGCCAACGGCCTTTTCGTGAGATTGGCTTATTTGCATTTCATCAAAATTAAAAGGGTGACCCCAAGCAAACCAGATTGAAATCGCTTGCTGTTGCTCCAACTTTTTCAGCCCAGCTTGCAGGGCGCTTTTGGCCTCCTTGCCTTCAGCCCTATCCTTCCAATTCACTACTGCAACCACATGGTCTTTACGGGATTCGAGTGGAAACACGACAGAAGACGCCCAAGGTCGCAATATTTCAACAACCGTATTACGGAGCTGAGAAGCCCACATATGTATATCCTCCGGGTGGGCCGCCGATGCTCCCAACGCGAGAACTTCTCCTACCCCACGCCATCCAAAGTGACTCTTTAATAGGATTTTCTCATTAGGCTGTAATTTGTCTGTCACGCATTTGCTAAACAAATGCTCCACAAATGCAGGCATACTCTGCTCGATCTGATTCAACGCTGTTTGATTCCCAATCAGTGCTTCCTGCTCCTCTACAATGATCTTCTCCATATGTTGAATCACTTCAATGAGCTGCTGCGATTGCACCGGTTTCACCAAATAATCATTCGCCCCGTACCTCACCGCCTGCTGTGCATAGCTAAATTCCTGGTAGACTGTCACTAAAATAACTTTGGTCTCATGCTGACCAGATGTTCTCAATTGTTGAAGATATTCAAGTCCATTCATGATCGGCATTTGAATATCTGTAAAAACGATTTGGATCGGTTTGGATAACGAAATGGTCAGAGCATCTTTCCCGTTCTTGGCTTCCCATACCTCGTATTCGGGACGTAGATCCCTGACCATGGCAGCCAAACCTCGACGCTGTCTAGTTTCATCATCCACAACAAGTACTCCCAGCGGGATCGAATTCACTGACTCCCCTCCTGTTCGTTTTCATACACGCATTTTTTTTCAGTATAACACTTACAGGTGGGAGCCGATCCTATTTTCTTTTTCGCTTCATACCGCGGATAGTCGTTTTCGTTGCCTGATCCACCCGATATGATTCCGTGATTTTTTGCAGTGCTTTGTTGAAGGTAAAATCATCTAATGTATTATGACTTAAATACGCCATGGTTACCTCAGGTAGCTTGATATAACAGATCGATATCGCCCATGCTACCGCCATTTGTACATAATAATCCTCGCGATGGGTCTGATCCAGTAAAGTAAACACCCGCTTCATATACTGTTCCTCAATATAAAAATTAAGAAGCATAACCACACCAAACCGAATTTCATATTCTTTCTTGGAGAATAGATAGGGCTGAATAAACTCCCACACCCGTTCTTTATGATGTTTTGTGATTTTCAATCCGGCACAGAAACTATCACATACGGACCAATTATCAATTTTAGGAACAAACTTGGCGGTATAACTCAAAACTTCCTCTATATCCGTTTTTACAGAACCAATCACCATGCCTTGCAGCATGACTTCTTCGAAGTGCTCACTTTCAGCGGTCTCCAGGTAGAGACGCCAATCTCCTTTGGCAATATTTTGAGCTAGCTTACGCAGCACTGGCAGACGTACACCCAGCACATTATTAATCGTCGGAAGCAATGCAGCCGTAAATTTCTGAAAATCTGCATCCACGTATGACAGTATCTGTTCTCTGATTGTTTTCTCCATCGTTTCCACTCCCTGATTCTTAACGAAATGAAATACTCCACAAATAAATAGAGGCCACCGAACCATAAGGCGAATAAACTCGGCGGTACTCCTCAAATTGCTGCTTGGTCAATGTATCTAGATGGTACAACTTCATCATTCCCCGTCGAATAGCCATATCGCCCCAACTGACGACATCTGGACGCTCCATACAATTAATCAGCATCATTTCAGCCGTCCAAGGTCCTATCCCTTGCAGCGAGGACAATTTCTGGATCACCTGTGCATCGGAAAGCTCATATAATTCCTGTAAATCCAACAGGCCCTGCTCGATCGTTTGGGCTATATTTAGAATACATGTGGCCTTTTTCATGGTGATGCCACAGCTTTGAATTTCTAAAGCCGTCTGAACGGCTATATTTTGTGGAGTAATCACCCCTAACTTCTCCTGCATCCTTGCCCATATGGTTTGAACCGCCTTGGCCGATATAAGCTGTCCCACAATCGCATGAACGAGCGCCGCGAACAGGTCGGGAATGATGATCCGTTCTACCTTGCCCATTTGCGTCATCGCTGCACCAAGTACGGTGTCTACGTTTTTTAGATAATTGATTTCCTTTTCTCCATAATCAAAGTTTTTGGTCATTACGGTTTGCATTCGTTCTCCCGCTGCCCCCTTATATGCTCACTCTTGATTCAATGGCATGGACTGCTTTTACATCAGGGTTCAAATCCTTCTTTGCTCACATAGAGCTGCTCTTTCGGGAAAACATGGAGAAAACGTTCATAAACCGCCTTATAGGCAGCAGGATGATACCATTCTTCCAGCCCCAATGACTCGTACAACGCACCAATTTTTAAGCTACGCGTTCGTCTTCCCCCACTGCCGTCTCCCATAAAATAATCATCAATACAGACACGGTTGACCAGAGGCAAAAGCTTGTCTGCAAAATGTTCACTGCTTGGAAGCATCGGAGCAATCGTAGCTTGGGTTGGTACACCTGCCTCCTTTAAGAGATGCAGCGTTTGGAGACGAGCCTGGATGGGAGGAGCCTCCGGGGTAAAATGTTTGCGTATATCTTCTCGATCTGTTTCTACAGTCATACTCACACGAACACGATCCCCCAATCGAAGCAGTAAATCGGTATCCCGCCGTACCAGTGGACTGCGCGTCTGTAAAAAGAGAAAATCAGGTGGATCCTCCACCATCACCTCCAGCAGAGACCGGGTCACCTCTTCCTTGTACTCGGCAGGCTGATAAGGATCTGTGCTTGACGACATAAAAATCGTGACTTTACCTTTGGACTTGGCTCTGCGAAGCTCCTTACGAAGAATATCTGCCGCCTGATTTTTAATATCAACCCATGTCCCCCAAGCTTCCTTCCGAAATGTGGAGACTGGCAATTGGCGTACATAGCAATACGAGCAACCAAAGGTACAACCTGTATACGGGTTCAACGAATGTGTATACCCTGACAAGAAGCCGGTCCCTTTATTCAGAAGAGTCTTGGGGGATTTGTAATACTCATTTTTCATACTGAACCGATGCCACACTTTCCTTTTCGAGCTGCAAAAGCTTCACCTTCATGTCCAAACCACCACGATATCCGGTCATAGCTCCATTTTTACCGATGACCCGATGACAAGGGACCGTGACCAAAATTGGATTAGCACCGATGGCAGCCCCCACCGCACGAACAGAGGCTGGCTTTTGAATAGCGTTGGCAATGTCTGAATAGGATAGTGTTTCCCCATACGGAATATCACACAACGCATTCCAAACCGCCATCTGGAACGCAGTCCCATGAAAATCAAAGGGCAATGTAAATTGGGCCCGCTCCCCTTGGAGATATTCAATCAGCTCCTTGGCATAGGGCTGTAAAGCAGCATCCTCTTCAACTAAAGGACTGCCGGGAAATCGCCTTCCCGCCCATGAAAACAATTCCTCTACAGGTTGATTGGGCGAACCTACATAACATAGTCCTTCCGATGTAGCTGCAATATATAAATTCCAATCCTCATGTGTCAACAATGACCAATAGATCGTTTTATTTATTTGCTGTGCCATGCTGTGTACCTCCATTTTGTGTTGCTTTCAATTTGAGTTGGCGATATTGCAATGGGGTGTAGCCTGTATTCTTTTTAAATAACGTAATAAAGTAAGGTGCATTGCACAGACCTACGTTCTCCCCCACTTCCGCAACAGATATATCTGAGCAAATGAGCAGCTTCTTCGCTTGTTCCAACCTGGTCTGCTGTATATATTCCATCGGAGTTAGATGCATGATCCGCTTGAAGGTACGATGTAAATGATACGGACTTCCATGGCTTATTTCAGCCAGGATGTGCAATGTTAAGTCCTTCATATAGTTAGAATTCACGTATTCTGTAACCAGTGCGATCCATTCATGATCAGGCAATCGTTGTCCTGTCGGTTTGCATCTTTTGCATGGACGGAAATGCTCGGCCAATGCCTGCTCTGCTGTTTTAAATATACGGATGTTTTCTCTTTTGGGAGGACGGGATTTGCAGGAGGGGCGACAAAATATTCCCGTTGTCTTCACAGCGTACAAAAATACCCCGTCATATGACTTGTCGTTTTCTACAATAGCTCTCCACTTGTCGTCAGTTATGGATAAATCGGATGTGCTCATTCAAATCACCTCTCTTGTGCAATGTGGCCTCCCCACATATCTATGGCAGAATTTTTCTAAATCCGTCTGTCTAAATTATAGACTAAATAGTGAACATATGTACCCCTCTTGGAATGTAAAGGCAAGATAACGAAAAAAAGATGACTCCCCGCGGAGCCACCTTTGATCTTACTTATCTATCTTATTTAGGCTTGCAGCTTGCTCGGTTTGGCGGTAATCGTCAACTCATCTGAAGGAGGCTGATATTCCTTTGACCAATACTCGGCATTTGAAATACCTGCCTTCTCCGGGTCAAACACCGGGTCCAGTCCTTGCCTCTGCTGCTGTTCGTAATCCTTAAGCACAAGAAGAGCAGGCTTGGCTAACAGAATCATAGCAATCAGATTCACCCAGAGCATAATACCGACCCCCATATCCCCCAGTGTCCACGCCAACGCCGATTCCTTGACGACCGTTCCATAGAACGTCGAACCCAGGATAACCAGCTTTAGAACGAACATGGGCCATTTGGCTTTACGGTCGGCAACCAGGTAGGCCATATTCGTTTCTGCGATGTAATAATAGGCGATAATGGTCGTAAATGCGAAAAAGAACAAGGTAATGGACAGCAGACTCGATCCAAAACCGGGAAATACTGATTCAATAGCAGCCTGTGTATATTGGGTTCCCTCTTCAACACCCGGGAGATGCTGTACAATAAAATCGCCACCAGGTCCCTTCACGTTGTACATACCTGTGAATAAGACCATAAAAGCCGTAGACGTACAGACTAAAAAGGTATCCACATACACGGAAAATGCCTGAACTAGCCCCTGTTTTGCGGGATGAGACACTTCCGCGGCTGCTGCCGGATGCGCACCTGAGCCTTGCCCGGCTTCGTTGGAGTAAATGCCCCGTTTTACGCCCCAGGCAATCGCCGTCCCTGCCATACCGCCGAACACAGAATCCACGCCAAAAGCACTGCGAAAAATCAGCGAAAATACATCGGGAAGCGCAGTAATATTCGTCATCATAATATAAAAAGAGACAAGGATGTAGCCAAGTGCCATAAACGGAATGACAACCTGAGCCACATTGGCAATCCTTTTTACACCACCAAAAATGATAAGCGCCAGCAACACGACTACTACTATCCCGGAAACCTTCATATCCATGCCAAACGAGCTATGAAAAGCTACGGCAATAGAGTTCGATTGAGTTCCCGGCATCAGTAAACACATCGCGACCAACGCAGCAACCGCAAAAATGACGGCAAACCATTTAAAGCCTGTCCCTTTTTCAATATAAAAGGCCGGGCCGCCTCGGTACTGACCATCGCGCTTTACCTTATATACCTGAGCCAGTGTGGATTCAACAAACGCAGTAGCCGATCCGATAAAAGCCATGACCCACATCCAAAATATCGCCCCGGGTCCACCCATACCGACTGCCAATGCAATCCCAGCAATATTTCCCGTCCCTACACGCCCCGATAGCGCCATCGTAAAGGCCTGAAAAGAAGATACACCTGCCTCTGAACTTTTCCCTTTAAATACTAGACGGATCATCTCTCTGAAATGCCTGATTTGTAGGAATCGAGTCATGATCGAAAATAATAGTCCCACGCCCAAACAGACATATACCACAGGATTGCTCCAAATGACGCCGTTTACTGCCTCTGCCCACTGCTCTAACATTCCTTGTATTTCCCCCTGATCAATCAATTGATTTTCTAGTCTATGTTTTCAGAAAATTTGCATAATTACAAAAAATTATAGATTAGTTTTTACCCCCATACAAGTTAATTTAATTGACATATTGTCAATTACAAGTGAGCTTACCGGCTACATAAAATGACGACAAAAAAGCTCTGATGATCCGGGAATGTGGACCATCAGAGCTTTATTCTTAAGACATCAGGCGATGCCCTCTTTCTCATTTGAAGCACTAGACAATTTCAACAGTGGGGACTGCTCCGTTACCTCTCCTTGAGCGATTGGAAGGATCTCGACATATTGGGAAGAGTTTGTAATGATAACTGGCGTAATCGTAGGATAACCCTCTGCCCTGATTTGCTCAACATCAAACTCAAGCAGTAGATCCCCAGCTTTTACCTCGTCGCCTTCTTTGATATGGGAAGTAAAATATTTACCGTCCAGCTTGACTGTATCTACTCCAACATGAATCAAAACTTCTGCGCCATGGGGTGAAACAATCGCAAGCGCATGTTTTTTCTTGAACGCCACAGTGATGGTTCCATCGAAAGGGGCCACGACTCTGCCCGTTGTCGGTTGGATGGCGATACCTTTGCCCATAGCCTCTGAAGCAAATGCAGGATCGGGAACCTCCGACAAAGCGACCACAGTTCCTTCAATTGGGCTGAGTACCTCTTCATTAGAAACAACAACTGTAGAGGTCGATTCTTTAGCCGAATTGTTAGTAGTTTCCTCTTCTTCAACTGGATCTTCAAAACCTAAAATATAAGTCAAGATGGCCGACACCAGGAATGAAACGGTAATCCCTAAAATCAATCCCGGGAATCCTTGTCCACCAGGGCCGTAAAAGATCGGCAAGGTCAGCAACCCAGGTGCGCCAGAGGCAAATGCTTGCGTTCCCGCTTGACCGATAATGGCACCACCGGCGGCGCCGCCGATAATACCTGCAATAAACGGACGTTTCAGTGGCAACGTAACCCCATAAACTGCTGGCTCCGTGATGCCGAATAAAGCGGTAAGTGTAGCGGAACCCGCCAGCGTTTTCAGCTTTTTATTTTTCGTTTTCAGCATAACACCGAACGCTGCGCCGGTTTGAGCAAAGACGGAAGCCGAAGCAGCGGGCTTAATGCCATCCCGGCCGTTGACAGCAATGTTATTAATAAATACAGGTATAAGCCCCCAGTGAACACCAAAAATAACGAGCAGCTGCCAGCAAGCACCAAGGATTGCTCCAGCCAGCAACGGACTAAAGCTGAACGCAGCAACGAGTGCGGTAGCGATTGCGTTGCCCACATACACCCCGACTGGACCAAAGACCATCAGGGTCAGAGGAAGCATAATTACAAGTAGAATCAAAGGTGTAATAAAGTTTTTAACGCTCTCGTGGATCACTCGATTGCACCATTTTTCCAGCTTACTCATGACGATGACGGCTAAAATGATCGGAATAACGGTAGATGAATAACTCATCATAACAATAGGAATACCGAAAAAGTCCGTAGGTGTACCTTCCGTTTTTAGCGTGACAATGGTCGGGTAAAGCAACCCTCCGGCAATGGTCAGGGCAACGAAGATATTACCTCCAAATTTCCGTGCCGTTGTAACCGCTAACAAGAGAGGGAGGAAATAAAACAAGCTGTCGGCCGCAGCATACAAAATCATATAGGTAGTGTCTTTCGGTAGCAACCAACCAAGGTTACTCGCAATCAGCAGCAGACCTTTCAAAATACCGGACCCCGCCATAACTCCAAGCAACGGTGCAAAAATGCTGGAAATTACGTCGATTACGGCGCCAAATCCTTTGTTGCCTTTAGCTGAATGATCTTCTTTTCCAGTTTCATTCAAAATATTGGATACTTTACCGATTGCATTATATACCTCTGGTACATTGTTGCCGACTACAACCTGGAACTGACCACCGCTTTGCTTTACCGTGATAATTCCATCGGTTTTTTCCAGCTTTCCCTTGTCTGCTTTTGCCTCATCTTTTAGCACAAAACGCAGGCGAGTGGCGCAGTGAACGAGCGATATTACATTTTTTTCGCCACCTACCAGGTGTACAATTTCCTTAGCCAGTTTTTCATTACTCATGATGGACACCTCCATGTTCTAAGGGGATTTTCACATATTTAGGCACACAAAAAACCTAAGCCTTGAAAAATGGTGGGCACTTTATTCCCGCAATTTTTCATGACTTAGGTTTTGCCTGCATAACCAGTAACAATCCCAGTTAAAACTTATTAAATTCCTGTTACTATCATAATATAATTAATCCACCATATTTGTCAACAAAAACTTTTAATCATATATTTTTGATCCTTTTTCGTCGAAAAAGTTCGACTTATCTATTCACCACCCGTTCAATATGCACGGTTAGATATAGCTTTTCTTCATTAGTCAATTCGTGGTTGTATTCTTTTTGCACAAAAGCACCAATTTTCTCTGTGCAAGCAGCTGCTTCCTTGTGCTTTTCCTTAATCATGTCATACAAATGATCATAGTTATTTTCGTAGTGATTTCCCTTAAATACGCGCTGAGCGAAAAATTTCAGATGCGTAATAAAGCGGAAATAGCTCAGAGAGTCCTCGTCAAAATCGACCTTAAAGTGATATTTTGCAATATTGATAATTTGCTGGATAAACTTCGTGATACTCATGGTCGTAATGACTTCCTCGTTCATTTCAGCATTCACGATGTGAATCGCAATATAAGCTGCTTCGTCCACAGGCAGTTCAATACCGAGCCTTTGTTTGATTTGCTCCAACGTTTTCAGACCAATCGCGAATTCTTCTTTATACAGCTGCTTGACTTCCCACAATAACGCGTTTTTGATTTCCAATCCTTCCCGGTATCTTTCAACAGCGAAATTGATATGATCGGTCAGCGAAACATAAATATTTTCGTTCAGCTTTCTGTTCAGATTATGCTTGGCATCATTAATGACTTCCTCCACAATCACGATCAAATCAAGCGGTACCTCACGCAACAACATTTTAAAGTTATCGGACGTCTGCTTGTTTTTCAGGGCAAATACCTTCTGAATTCTGGTTTCGTCTACTTTGTCTCCAGGCTTTTTCTTAAAAGCAATCCCCCGACCCATTACCACGAGTTCGGTACCGTCCGTCTGGTAGACGCTGATTACATTGTTGTTGATGACCTTTGCTATGTTCATCTTGATCCCCCGTTCCATATGCCAGCAAGAGCCACACTTGCTCCATCCTCTTTATTGTAAACAGAAAAAAAACCGAAGCACGCCAAATAAACAAGACTGTAACATCTTCTTATTTGTGGCTTAGGTTTTGCCTGCTACGCAGTAACAATCCTAAAAATGATGGAATTGCGTCAAGTATAGCCCGAAGAGGAACGATTGTCAACGCTTTCAATGAAGAAACGAAGATCGGAAATTCCCGTGGGCCCGGGACATCCGATCCTATTTTCTTGTGGTACGATTATTCGCCCAAATTTTCTCCGTCGGAATGAATTACGTTTTTGTACCAGTGGAAGCTTTTCTTTTTAATACGTTTCAATGAACCGTTGCCTTCGTTGTCGCGGTCCACATAAATATAACCGTAGCGTTTTTTCATCTCTCCTGAGGAAGCGCTGACAATGTCAATAGGTCCCCAACTTGTGTAACCGATAATTTCGACTCCGTCTTGAAGAGCCTCACCCATTTCGGCAATATGCCGCTTGAGATAGTCGATCCGGTAATCGTCGTTAACTTCTCCTTCAGGCGAAACCACATCATTGGCACCAAAACCGTTTTCCACTACGAACAGAGGCTTTTGGTAACGGTCATGCAATTGGTTGGCTGTGATGCGGAATCCTTTTGGATCGATCGTCCAGCCCCATTCGGACTTGTCCAGATATGGATTGGCCACAGAGCCAAATACATTACCGCTGGTCATGTTCTTGACGATTTCCGGGTCTGTGCTGGTCGTCCGGCTTGAATAATAGCTGAATCCGATATAGTCAACGGTATGATCTTTCAAAATGGCTGCGTCGCCTGATTCCATCTCAATGTTTAATCCATGATCCTTGAAGAAGCGCTTCGCATAGCCAGGATATTCGCCGCGTGACTGTACATCAATGAAGAAGTAGGACTCGCGGTCTTTTTCCATGCCCTGATACACATCTTCGGGATTACATGTATACGGATAGAAGCTGCCGGCAGCAAGCATACAGCCAATCTTGGCATCCGGGATAATCTCGTGACACGCTTTTACAGCCAGCGCGCTTGCCACAAGCTGATGATGTGCAGCCTGATACTGAATCTGTTTAACGTTTTCACCTTCTTGAAAAACAAGACCGGCGCCGAGAAACGGCAAATGGAGAAGCATGTTAATCTCGTTGAATGTCATCCAGTATTTCACTTTATCCTTGTAGCGGGTGAATACTGTTTTAGCATAGGTTTCAAACAGGCTTACCAGCTTCCGGCTCCGCCAGCTTCCATATTTCTCGACCAGATCCACTGGCACGTCAAAATGAGCGAGGGTAACGACTGGCTGAATGCCATGTTTATGCAACTCGTCGAACAAGTCATCGTAGAATTGCAAACCTGCTTCATTTGGAGTAGCGTCTTCTCCTGTTGGAAAAATACGAGCCCAGGCAATGGAAACACGCAGCGCCTTAAATCCCATTTCTGCAAATAGCGCGATATCCTCGCGATAGTGGTGATAGAAATCAATGGCTTCGTGGGAAGGATAGAATTCGCTTTCAAGTGGAGTCAGTGAAGGAACATTCCCTTTCATTATGTTTCTTCTCTTCTCTCCGGTAGGCAGCAAATCAACCAGACTCAATCCTTTACCGTCTTCCAAATAAGCACCCTCGGCCTGATTGGCAGCAAGAGCACCGCCCCATAAAAAGTCTTTAGGAAAAATAAAGCTGGTCATAAACGTTCTCCTTCCAAATGTGTGATAAAGGGGTTCCTAGAGGGTGGGTGATGGATATAAAAAAACCCAAACCAGCCTGTATACACTTGCAGTGTAAACAAGCCAATTCAGGTTATGCCCTATCGGTAACATCCCATGAAAAGGTTATACGTATTTGATTGAAACTCTAACAAAGATTTGGGAACCTGTCAAATTCATTTGATATAATAACACGCAATTAACAAACCAACAACATTATTTCAATCGCCTATTGGGTAATGAAAAGAACCATGAAAGAGACCTCAGATAAACGACTTTACGAAAGATACCTGGCTGTTCGCCTTCGTCTGGAAGGGCACATGTTTTCGGAGATCGGTGATCTACTCAGTCGCTAATTTAAAATATTTTGTTGCAAGAAATTTAGAAAATCCCTTTGCATAGAGCCAAGAGGTATAATTTTTTTGATTATCTTGAACCTCCAATGCTGTCCTTTACTGTTAAATGACCATATTGCAGAAGACAGATATATGGAATGATATTTTTGTTCTTGTAAATCAGCTACTTCAAATTCAACTTTTTGTACTACTTTAGTGGAAAATAGATTCAGGAAAAGGATAATAATTTTATCATTATTTAGGAGTAATATAGCTCGACTTGTCCAAGCCGAAAGGCTTTGAGGAGTTGAATAGCAGATAAGCATGTTAGGTTCTCTATGCGATTCAGTTAGCTTATTAATAGTTTTTTTGTTAATGAATATCATAATCAAATACCTTTCTATTTGTTACTATATAAACCGCAATTAAGATCATAACCTAACCAGTAGCCGACCAATTGTTTCTAGCGGTTGTTCATTGATTCGTTTCATAAACCGGCCGGCATGAACTTAATCTTATAAAACCTCTAAAAAAACACGTTATTCGCCACATTGGATTTAAGCCATAGCCCCCTCGACTGGATCAGGTTGGGACTATAGGGCGGAAGAAAGGCCAGGTGCAGGCGTGGATGTTCCTAGTCTCAATTGACAATATAAATAGTCCCATTTGATGTTAGAAACCACACCAGCAGCCCCGTGTTCATTCTCTTAGTTTCGTTGTCTCATCGCCTCAAATAATAGCACCGTAGAAGCCATCGCTGCGTTCAGTGATTCCGCTTGCCCCTGCATCGGAATGAATACCGACTCATCCACCATGCGCGCGGTAGCAGCAGAAATACCTTGGCCTTCGTTTCCGATCACAAGCCAAGTGGAAACACGCAAATCTATGGTATAGCATGACAAGCTCGCATCCAGTGAGGTGCTGAGCAAGCGGGCACCTTTACTTTTGGCCTGCGGTAAAAGCTCCTCCAGACTGCCTTCAATCACCGGCAGGTGAAACAACGATCCCATCGTGGAGCGGATCGTTTTGGGATTGTACAGGTCGGCGCAGCCATGACCCAATATTACGCCTGCGGCTCCAGCAGCGTCCGCGCTGCGGATGATGGTGCCTACATTGCCGGGGTCCTGCACCCCGTCCAGCACCATCACCAGTGCATCCGGCTGCTCCAGCAATGCCGGGAATGCGCTGCGCTCCTCCTTACGCACGATGGCAAAGACCGACTGCGGCGTCTTCGTATCGGTGCATTTTGCAATGACCGCCGCTGACACGGGAACCCATTCCACCGGCTGGTCGGCTGGATCCAGGCCATTCAGCTCGGCGGGAATGCCCTTGTCCAAATCATAGGCGACGGTTTCGACAGCCGCGTCTGAACGCAGCGCTTCCTGCACCAGATGAATACCCTCGACAATATATTTATGCTGCCGTGTGCGATGCTTTTTCTCCAGCAGTTGCGCCCACTCTTTTACACGCGCATTATTCGGTGAAATGATTTCCATTCGTTTAACCTTCCATTTCTTTGTCCATTTCTTAAAAATAAATAATGTATCACTTCACTTGTACTTGAACATCAAGCCTTCATTAGGCTACAAATGCCAGCTCCAGCTTGGTCAGATCATCCTTGTGGCCCACAATGACCAGTACATCACCCGGCTCCAGACGATCTTCGGCATAAGGTGAAATATTCATTTCCTGATTTCTACGAATCGCCATCACATTGCAGCCGAAGCGTGCACGTATGTCTAGCTCTTTCAGGTTTTTGCCAATCATGGAATCGGCGGCTCTCATCTCCAAAATACTGTAGTCCTTGGACAGCTCGATATAATCCAAAATGTTGGGAGATGTCAAATGATGAGCTACCCGTAACCCCATATCCCGTTCAGGATAAACGACTTTATCCGCACCTATTTTTTGCAGCACTTTCCCGTGCAATTCATTTTGTGCCTTGACCACAAGAGCTGGTACGCCCATGTCCTTGAGAATCAATGTCGTCAGAATACTGGCCTGTATATCTTCGCCAATTGCAACTACGATTACGTCAAAATTACGGATACCCAGCGCTCGCAGCGCTTCCTCATCCGTCGAGTCAGCAGATACCGCATGCGTCACAATATTCGACATTTCCTGTGTACGCTGCTCGTCCGAGTCAATAGCCAGCACATCAAAACCCATCTCACTCAGCGCACTGGCAACACTGGAACCAAAACGGCCCATGCCAATGACCGCATACTGTTTTTTTGCCATTCCTTCTTTACCTCCCGATCACCATACTGTCCGTCATAGTATAGCATATCATGTTGCAAACATAAATTTTGACATACTTATGCCAAATGCTTCTCCATGTATACTGGACAACAGCCCAAGCCATAATACATTCGACCACTACTACAACATACGGGAGGTACACATGCCCATTACAATGGATTTACGACAAGCAATTGTTCACAAAGTACACGGCAAATCAGAAGCTGATCTTACGGACATGATTATTGGGTCAGTGGACGGACCGGAGGCCGCTTTGCCTGGATTGGGTGTCATTCTTGAAATTGCTTGGAAGCATATGAGTCCAAACCAGCAGCACGATTTCGTCCATTTGGCACATGAACAAATCGATAAAATCAAACCCGTACCTTTAACCTAGCTCTAGCTATTTAACTTTTTGTTCCGATTTAATTGTGCTCATTATTTTACCCGTATTCTAAAATGAGAATAGTCCACTCGCATTAACATCGAGTGGACTATTCGTTGTATACACTAAATGACTAGATCTAACGGTTCTGCATACTCAATCTTATGGAGCCATTTCCAAAAACTTAGCTGTCGGGTTTTTCTCCATAGCCGTACGCATGGCATACTCATTTTCGAACAAGGCAACATAATTGCCCTTCTTATCCTTTACCAGCGTAGAGTTAATACGGAACTTGCTCGGATCAATCTGATCATCCACAATCCAACGTGCAAATTGGAATGGCATACGCTGAAGCTGTACATCAACGCCATATTCACCCTTCATGCGGTACTCAAATACTTCAAATTGCAGTTGCCCGACAACACCCAATAGCGTATCGTCAAAGCTTACCGTACGGAACACCTGAATCATACCTTCCTCGGTCAACTGGTCAATACCCTTCAGATACTGTTTGTGCTTCAAGGCATTTTTCACCGTTACCTTGGCAAAAATCTCAGGCGAAAAGGTCGGCAATTCATCAAACACAACCTCGCTACCTTGGCTGAGTGAATCACCAATACGGAAAATACCCGGGTCAAACAATCCTATAATATCGCCAGGAAAAGCCTCCTCGACAATATCACGGTCCTGTGCCAGGAACTGCTGTGGCTGAGACAGCTTAATCTCCTTGCCCATCCGTACATGCTTAACACTCATCCCGCGTTGAAACTTACCGGAGACAATACGCAAAAATGCAATACGGTCACGGTGAGCCGGGTTCATGTTCGCTTGAATTTTAAATACATAGCCGGTAAACTTTTCGTTTGTTGGCTCAATTTCCCCAGCTGTACTACGGCGCGGCTCCGGTTTAGGAGCAAGCTGAAGGAAGTTTTCCAAAAATGTTTGTACACCAAAATTATTAATCGCACTGCCGAAGAATACAGGTGTTAATTCTCCACGCTGTACTTTTTCCATGTCAAAAGGGTCACCCGCGACGTCAAGCAACTCCAAGTCTTGGCATAATTGGTCATGCAAATATTCGCCCGCCATCTCACGAATGATTGGATCATTGTAATCTTCCACTTTTTGTACTTTGATCGTGGAATGGTCATCTCCCTGAAACAGCTCGACCTGATTTTTGACACGGTCATAGACACCACACAGCTCGCGTCCTGTACCAATTGGCCAATTCATAGGCACCGAACGGATGCCAAGCACCTGCTCCAGCTCCTCCATCAAATCAAAAGGACTGCGTCCCTCACGATCCAGTTTGTTAATGAAGGTGAAAATCGGAATTCCACGCTTCGCACAAACTTGAAACAGCTTAATCGTTTGCGCTTCCACACCTTTCGCTACGTCAATCAGCATGACTGCACTATCTGCTGCTGTTAATGTACGATACGTGTCTTCACTGAAATCCTGGTGACCTGGGGTGTCCAGAATATTGATGCGGTGACCATTATAATCAAATTGCATTACTGAGGATGTTACAGAGATCCCCCGCTGTTTTTCAATCTCCATCCAGTCACTCGTGGCGTGTTTGCTTGCTTTACGCGCTTTAACTGAACCAGCAAGACGAATCGCGCCCCCGAACAGCAGCAGCTTTTCCGTCAGTGTCGTTTTACCCGCATCCGGGTGAGAAATAATCGCAAACGTACGCCGTTTGTCGACTTCCTGTTGAAGTATATCTGTTGTTTTACTCATTTCACATATCCCTTCATGATCAAATCCATTGCATTACTGCTCAAGCTATTCATAAAAAGGCCATGACGCACGCCTGTTTTCATAAGTTCATCGGCCCTATCAGCTATATTGCCGTTAGCTCCAGTATTCGGCGTACTCCGTTACCATATTCATTATAAATACGATCTATTTACATGTTTTAGCCTGCCTTTAACTTATAATCAGTTGCAAACTGAAAACCTGAGACTAAGCTATTATAGCACACTCGGAACGCAAAGCATCCCCTTACGTCCTGAACAGGACATAGGGGGATGCAGGACAAATCGGGATTACTGAACGCCGCCTACTCGCCAGATGACATTATCTTCATCCTGACCGCTAACCGGCCACCACTTGAAGCCATCCTGCTCCAATAGCTTGTGAGCACCTTCCGGTCCCCATGAGCCTGCAGCATAGGTTTCCAGCGTATCCGGGGCCTGCTGCCATGCCTTGGCGATTCGATCGACGAATCCCCATGCCGTGGCAACCTCATCCCAACGCGTGAAGTACGTCGAATCACCCTCAATCGCATCCATCAGCAATCGTTCATAAGCCTCTGGTGAGTTGATACCCACCATACAGCTTTGGCAAAAATCCATAGCCAGTGGCTCAATATCTGATTCGGAACCGGGTTTCTTGGCATTGATTTTAATGTAAATGCCCTCCATTGGATTGACCCGAATCACGAGCAAGTTCGGTTCTAGCTTATGCTTTTGACCGAGATACACGTTCGTTGGCATGCTCTTAAATTCCACAACAATCTCCGTTGTTTTTACAGGGAGACGTTTGCCCGTACGAATATAGAACGGTACGCCAGCCCAACGGAAATTATCAACAAACACGCGTGAAGCAAAATAAGTCTCTGTGTTCGACTGTGGATCTACCTTGTCTTCTTGGCGATACCCCGGCAACTGCTGGCCGCGATAACTGCCTTCGGTGTATTGGCCACGTACCACATTGGTTTTCACATCCTCAGACGTTTCAAAAGGGCGCAGCGAACGCAGCACTTTTACCTTTTCATCACGGATATCCTCAGGCAACAAACGACTAGGTGGTTCCATCGCAATCATCGTTAGCATTTGCAACATATGGTTCTGTCCCATATCCCGCAAGGCGCCGGAATGATCGTAGTAACCTCCGCGTTCCTCCACCCCTACCGTTTCACTAAGCGTAATTTGCACATTGGCAATATGCTTATTATTCCACAGTGGTTCAAAGAAGGCGTTCGCGAAGCGGATCACCTCAATATTTTGTACCATTTCCTTACCAAGATAGTGATCAATCCGATAAATTTCTTCTTCGGCAAATACTTCTCGTATTTCAACGTTCAATTCTTGTGCAGATTCGAGGTTATAACCGAATGGCTTCTCAATTACTAGGCGATTCCAGCCCTTGCCATCCATCATGCCGCCATCTTTCAAGCTCTTCGACACGCTTCCGAATAATTCAGGAGCCAAGGCCAAATAAAACAACCGATTTCCCGGTATGTTAAACTTGCTTTCTATAGACTCCGTCTGCTGTCTCAGCTCATGGAACCCTTCGACATTGTTTATATCCAGCGATTTATATTCAAAATGCTCGGCAAATGCCTGCCATTCTTGATCATTTTCTGCTTTGTAGCGACTAAACTCCTGTATGGAAGCATACAGGTCATTACGGAATTCTTCCTCTGTGCGCGGACGCCTTGCTACACCAATAACGGCAAAATCTTCAGCAAGCTTGCCTTCGCGGTACAAGCTGTAAATAGCAGGAAAAAGCTTGCGACGAGCCAAATCGCCCGTAGCGCCAAAAATAAACAGAACTGCGCCTTGCGTCACAACAGATTCTTTAGCAGGTATGTCAGCCATGAAGTACCTCATTCTTCCCATGTCAAGATTCCGCAATCCACAATCCCCGAAATCCGCATGTAGTATTGTGTATATTTATACAAGATCATACTTGATTTTCGAAAAACATGGAACTAAAGATTTGATGATATTTTATCATATCCTACATGGATAAGCTATCCGATGAATCATAAATTTACCTTATAAGTCAGTATTCAATCGTGATGAGCGGGAAACCGAGCGTTATACGTGTATTCTGCTGCTCCCTATCTTCATGTACAGCCATCTGCATCTGGACCTGATGCTCACCGCTTTGAATCATTAACGGCAGCTCTGGAGCTTCATAGGATATAGCCACAGTAGTCGCATCCGTATATCTTTCTTTGGCCTGCATGGAGATGTTCTCTGCTAAGCTCGCCTCTGTCAGTTTCAACAGTTGATCTTTGGATTCCTTTGTATGCAGCGAACGCTGAAGGGCTGTGTTCCACTGCGCTTGAATCCCCATAGATTTTAATTGCTCAGCACAAAGCTTATGAAGCTGAATCAACCGCTCACGTCCTGCATTATTACTCTCCAGTTGAACAACTACATACCATTGTCCAGTTTGACGTTCCATCACATTTAAGCGGATTCTTAGATCCTCACTATGACGAACAGAACGATAAACCGTGTGTCCATTTTCTACGAGTTTGTTTACTGTGGGTATATTCAGCTGATCGGCTATCTGTGCCGCCACATCTGCCGGCTTTTCATGGTTAGAAATCCAATCGCCTTGCCAC
>NZ_WUDQ01000520.1:0-2594 GCF_009827695.1 Paenibacillus sp. OT2-17
AAAAACAGGAGCACAACGAATCATGACGACTTGATGATCATCTCAGCTCATGTTTTCTCATGGTTTTCTCATGATTCTATTATGTTCCTCTCATGTTCAAGAGATAAGCTGTATTCATGCTTATAGCACAAGGAGGAATTATGTAATGAAAAAAAACTATACATTAGGAATTATGGCAGCCACGGTTCTGCTTGGAGTTACAGTTACGGGTGTCTCAGCGAATGCCGTATGGGCCGCTAAACCTACGAGCCTTATTGGAGCGACCGCCGCTGCCAACATTGCCAAGAAGGCTGTGGGGAATAATGCACAAGTTGAAGATGTCGAACTGGAGCGCAAGAACGGAAAAGTCTACTATGAGGTGGATCTCCAGCAAGGGGATAAAGATTGGGATATAGATGTTGATGCTTATACTGGGAAAACCATCCGTTCCCATTCTGAGCTTGATCATGACTCGAATGACGAGTCCTCCCTTAACAAGCCAAATCACATCACCCTGACTGAAAAACAGGCTGGACAAATTGCGCTTAAGCACGTACCCGGGAGTACCCTTTTGTCTTCTAAATTGGATAAGGAAGATGGACAGTTCATCTACGAGGTAAAGGTACTCACCAACGAAGGAACCGTTGAGCTTGAAATCCATGCATCATCTGGCGCAATCGTGGATACAGACGAAGATGATGATGACAACGAATATTAATCACCCAGGTCATAATCAGGGTAACTAAATACAGAGCTAATTAATACGGAGCAGCGAACTTTCGCTGCTCCGTTTTTTTGACCAATGTGACATAGGAAAAGAACGAAGATCGCTTCATAAAACTGCACCTATTATTTCTTCATGAATAGACTGATAACTAACAGAGGATTACCTTTTTCTTCAATCCAAAGTCAAGTGAGGTTCTTATGGCGAAATCCTATACTAAAGCACAGATTCGCAAAATCACCCGTCGTTTCGGCCTGATCCCGTTAAAATCAAGCTTAGTCTCATCATTATACCGAAAAAATGCAGTGATCCAGGTGAAAACGAAAAAGGGAACTTATGCATTAAAGCCCTTTAGTCGTACAAAGATGATCCGTTCAAATACGATTCAACAGATGGAACGAGCTGCGAGTCATATAAGGCTTTTGAAAAAGAGAAAGTATACCTACATGCCCGCATGGCTCCCCACTCATTCCGGTAAGTTATGGACTCTACATCAAGGAACGCCATTTTATGTAAGTCAGTGGATCAAAGGACGGGGACTGGAGACCGCTGAAGATTTCGAAAAACTGGGGCGGGCACTTGCCACACTTCACGCCACCTCCACCGGCTTGCATCGGATGGATAAAGGAAAGTCCCCTCCAACCATTCAACAATTGCGGATATGGAAAAACCAGGATCGTCTTTTTCAAAGAAAAATGATAAAAAACAGTCGCCATGATAAAACGTACCGCAACTGGTACAATGCTCACGGCGAAGACTGCAAACGTTTATCCAGGCGAGCATGGAAGGATTTGCAGGATGCATCCATCATAAGGCTGCTTCGGATGGAACATCGGCATCCCTCCTTGATACACAGTGATATCACTACCCCAAATGTCATTATTTCGGATGACGGTCATCTCAAAATCATTGATTGGGATCGGGCTAAGATCGGCTCAATCTATGCTGATTTGGCAAAGGCCCTTATGAATACGACTCAATTCAATCCTGAATTTGTGCAATCCTTGCTGAAGGGATACCAAAAGCGTAAACCACTAAGCCGTACTGAACGGAAGATTGTTACAGCTTTATATAAACTACCACGAGAAGCCTGGCATGCTTCCCGACACCCGAATCGTTCAAGAGATCGCGAAATCCTGGACAATTGGGATCAGTCGTGGCCTCTTCGATTACAAATCATCCATATTTTGCAGGAGTGGGCTCATGTATAAAAGAAAGTGAGGATCAAAATGTCGATTTTATCGAACGTTGAGCAGATGTACGGAATCAAAATTCATCGTACCCGTCAAATGAAGGACATTCACAAGATTGAGACCGCTAATACGACTTATTGCTTAAAACCCTACAAATTTCCGGAAGAAGAGATCCGTTTTATTACACGTGTCTTGTCCTACTTGGATGAGCGCGGGTTTACACGCAGCCAAAAGGTCTATCCAACAGTACAACAAACGGCTTACATGACCTATGAAGGTGTTTCGTATACATTAACCAATTGGGTTCATGGACTCAGACCAGAATTCACAAAAAGAATAGACTTCAAAAAGGGAATTGCTACTTTAGCCAAATTCCATTCCAGTGCCGTTAGCTTTCCTATCACTGAAGCTCCGCCATCCAGAATCCGTTATGAAGGCTTGAGCGATGAAATAGCTGGATACAAAAAACGCCTCATCCCATACAGAGGCACAGCACATCTCGTAGCTCTTTGTGAAGAAGTGTCCCATCGCCTACAGCAGCCCAAAGTTAGAGAAGCCATTGTTCAGGAGCAAAAAGCCGCCGCATTTATACACGGCGACTATAATTATCCCAATCTGATTAAAGACAAACAGCTCAAAATCCATATGATCGACTTTGAAAATTGCTCCCTACATGTAAGGATGAAAGATCTCTCCCA
>NZ_WUDQ01000521.1:0-2589 GCF_009827695.1 Paenibacillus sp. OT2-17
TGATGGCAGCCTGCGCTTCATCTCCGTCAGCTTCACCCTCTCCATCTGCTGCACCACAAGATAAAAGTGTCACCTTATTATTCAATGTGCAAAGCCCTTCTATAGATCCTCATGCAGATGTAAATTACACAGCTGTTCGTGCTGGAGTAAGTGAAACACTGATCAAAGTGAACAAGGATCTTAAGCTGGAAGCTTGGCTTGCAGAGAAATGGGACAGCAAGGACGGACAGCACTGGACCTTCAACATCCGACCAGGTGTGAACTTCCACAGCGCTAAAGCCGTCAATGCCGCTGCTGTCAAAGCCTCCTTGGAAAGAGCGCTAAAGCTCAATCCATCGGTCAAAAATGCGCTACATATCCGTGATATTCATGCGGATGGACAGATTTTGACCATTACGACAGACAAACCTTTCCCGGAATTTGTGTCCGAGCTGGTTCATCCGAATACCGCTATTATAGACACCACAGTTACAGATGACTTCCCATCAGGAACGGGACCGTTCAAGGTTGCCAGTTTCCGTGCTGGAAGTGAACTGAATTTAGAGCGCAATGAACAATATTGGAACGGTGAAGTAAAGTTGAAACATGCTAAATTCATGTTTAACGAAGACGCCAATGCACGTCAGCTTGCTTTTCAAGCCAAAACTGCTGATATTGTGTATCGCCCGCCAATTGAAAGCCTGGAGCTATTGAAAGCTGATTCTACCGTTAAGGTTGACTCACTTCCTAGTTTGCGAACGCATCAGCTTATTTACAATATGAACAATAACGATCTGAAAAAGACGGCTGTTCGTAAAGCATTTGATAACCTGATCAACCGGGATGAGATCGCCAGTGGTATCATGTCTGGTCAGGGAACCCCTGCTCAAGGCCCGTTCTTGTCCGACTTTCCTTTTTCACCGGAATATATTACGAAACAGTTTGATTTGAATGCTGCCCGAGAAGGCTTCAAGCAAGCTGGATATACAGTACAGAACGGTAAAGTTGCGAACCCCGACGGCAAGCCGCTTCATCTTACATTGCTAACTTACCAGTCGAGAGCGGAGCTTCCACTCATCTCTCAGCTTATTCAGGCTAACGCTAAAGAACTTGGCATTACGATTGATATCCGTCAGGTTGATAATATTGACGAATATCTTGCCGCTCATCAGGATTGGGATTTAGCGACTTATAGTAGCATTACAGCCCCGCGCGGCGATGCAAGCTATTTTCTGAATGCGGCTTACATGCCTGAAGGAGCACTGAATTATGGGCGTGTGCATGTACCGGAACTCACTGGTATGATTTCACAGCTGAACACCACCGTGAATGAGGAAGAACGCAACAAGCTGGCGCTGAAGGCTGTCACGCTGATTGACCAAGAAAATCTGCAATCCTTTCTGGTCCATCCAAACAACGTAGTGGCCTATCGCGATTACGTACATAACTGGGTAACTAGCCAAAGTGAATACTACTTGCTGACCCAGGACCTGGATGTGAACTAGCATGTTTAAATCCATCGCCAAAAAGTTTCTTGAACTGGTCTTGTTCTTTCTTATTCTTTCCTTTGTGAGCTTCTGTCTGCTTAAGCTTGTTCCGGGCGATCCCGTCCGGAGCATTCTCCGAGTCGACGATGTAGCTGTGTCCAATCAGCAAATTATGGATATGCGCAGCCAACTGGGGCTGGATCAACCATTACCTGTGCAATATGGTAAGTGGTTGGTCCAGTTGCTTCAGTTTGATTTTGGACAATCTTATTTAACCCATCGTCCAGTATTCACAGAGTTTATGGAAAAACTGCCTTATACACTGCTACTTACCGGAGGGTCTCTGTTCATTATGCTGCTGATAGCTCTCCCGTTGGGAACGATGGCGGCGCTCTACCGTAACCGCTGGATTGACAGAGCCAGTCGTGTGTTTGCCTTAATCGGCTCCTCGATTCCCAGCTTTTGGCTGGGGCTTTTGTTTATCGAATGGTTTGCAGTTAAATTACGTATTTTGCCGTCTATGGGTGAAGGAACCGCTTTTCATTTGGTACTCCCTTCTCTTACCTTGGGATTGGCAATGGCGGCCGTTTATGTACGAATGATCCGCGCAAGTCTGATTGAAAGCTCGGGGCAAGACTTTATCAAAGCGGCGCAAGCGCGTGGAATCAGCCCCATCCGCATTTTTTTCAGACATATGCTCCGTCACAGTCTTGTTCCACTCATTACGGTATTCAGTGAGAGTATAGGCAGCCTACTGGGAGGCACAGTCGTGATTGAAGTGCTATTCGCCTATCCAGGGCTGGGCAAATGGATTGTGGATGCCATTGCTGCAAGGGATTACCCCATTATTCAGGGCTATACCGTATTTATGGCTGCATTCATTGTATGTATCAATATTTTGGTAGAGCTGTCCTACCGTTGGGTCAATCCTGAAATCGCTTTGAAGGAGAAACGTTTATCATGATAAAATCCGTACATGCGGAAAACAGGCAGCTCACCAGAACGCGATTGTCCAATACATGGATCGTGTCGCTCTCCATTCTGCTCATTCTTGCAGCAATTACAGTCGTTCCGTTTCTTGCTCCGCAAGATCCGTATCGTATCCAGATGGGGAATCGACTAC
>NZ_WUDQ01000522.1:0-2589 GCF_009827695.1 Paenibacillus sp. OT2-17
CGACGCGTTTACGATCCAGATCAACGGTAAAGGCGGGCATGGCGCACGACCGCATCAGACGGTGGACTCTATTGTTATCGGCAGTCAAATTGTGAACGGGTTGCAGCAGGTGGTTAGTCGCAGGGTGGACCCTATTGAATCAGCAGTGTTAACGATTGGGGTATTTCAAGCTGGAACTGCCTTTAATGTGATTGCAGATAAGGCTAAAATTGAAGGCACCGTACGTACGTTTAATAAGGAAGTGCGTAAGGAAGTCGAGAATGAAATTCGCAGTATCGTCAAGGGGTTGACTGAGGCTTATCATGCCGGATACGAAATTGACTATCTGAATGGCTATCCTTCTTTGGTGAATGCCGAAGCCGAAACGGAACGTGTACGCGAGCTCATCGGCAGACTGTATGGAGCAGACGCTTTTTTGGATTTGAAGCCGGTCATGGGAGCAGAGGATTTTGCTTATTATTTAGAGCAACGACCGGGAGCCTTCATTCATGTGGGTGCACGCAATGAGGATGAACGAACGCATTTTGCTCATCACCATCCTCACTTTGATTTTGATGAGCGGGCATTGCTCGTCTCAGGGCATATTTTTTTAGCACTGGCGCTTGAATACTTGCAATAATAGGCATATGTTTATGACTGAGGACATATTAACGAAGCTGGAACCGCGCATAGCGCGGTTTTTTGTTGTAAATCAAAGTATTTTGACACCCATAAAGAATGAAAATCAAGTAATTAATTCACTATATGAAAAATTCATAATAAAATTAAATAAAAGGTATTAACTCTGAAGGAAGTTCAAACCTCCTATTATAAGCTGCGGAGCAGGAGATAAAATTGTATTATCTTGATTTTTCGCACAAGGAAATGGGAAAAAGATGACGAATCTATTGAGCAAGTCACCGATGTAAGCGCTAACAAAAAGCGCCGTATTTATTGGGAATGAATGGGGGTGAGTCTGAGAGGACATTTGTCAGAATTGTGAGAAGCAACGATAACGATAGGAACGAATTCAGAATCGGCTGATTACTTTTATCTCAAAATGACTCGCATATTCAATTGATAATGAAGAAGGAGGTTGAATTCATTGACTAAGGCAAAAAACAGGTTGAGAATTGCTTGTTTGGCGCTTGTGGTAGCGGGTGCTTCCTGGACAGGAATGATAGCGCCGACTCATGCTGCTCCAAGTGACGATTACAGTTGGAAAAGTGTGGTTACGGGTGGAGGAGGTGGTTTTGTACCTGGCATTATTTTTAATGAAACGGAAAAAGACCTGATCTATGCCCGTACAGATATTGGAGGAGCTTACCGCTGGAATGCTGCCAATGAGAGTTGGATTCCGCTGACGGATTCTGTGGGCTGGGAGGATTGGAACAAAAATGGTGTCGATGCACTAGCGACTGATCCTGTTGATCCGAATCGTGTATATATAGCTACAGGTACGTATACTAATTCATGGGATAAACAAAACGGGCAAATTATGCGTTCCACCGACAGGGGCAATACGTGGCAGACAACCAAGCTTCCTTTTAAGGTGGGGGGCAATATGCCGGGGCGTTCAATGGGTGAACGTCTGACGATTGATCCAAATAAGAATAATATTTTGTTCTTTGGAGCTCGAAGTGGTAATGGACTATGGAAAAGCTCTGATTTTGGAGCAACTTGGAGCAAGGTAAGCAGTTTCCCGATGAATATACCAGCGACATTGTCGGTTTAGCGTGGATCACCTTTGACAAAAAAACAGGCTCTTCCAGTAAAGCAACGCAGATGATCTATGTAGGTGTTGCAGACAAAAAGCAAAGTGTCTATCGCAGTACAGATGGCGGGACAACCTGGTCTGCTATAGCGGGACAGCCTACGGGCTATTTGCCACATCACGGTGTGTTATCACCGGACGGCAATCTATATATTTCTTATAGCGATGGAGCAGGTCCATATGATGGATCAAAGGGTGAACTGTGGAAATTGAATACAGCAAGCGGGCAATGGACTAACATTAGCCCCATAGGTAGCAGTAGTGCGGACAATCATTTTGGATATGGTGGACTGACGGTGGATGCCCAGAAGCCAGGTACACTCATGGTTGCTACGTTGAATGCCTGGTGGCCGGATGAAACGATTTATCGCAGCACTGATAGTGGGGCAACTTGGAATCCTATTTGGGAATTTGATGGTTATCCGTCTCGTAAGCTAAAATACAATCTGGATATAAGCGGTGCGCCTTGGCTGACTTTCAATGCCAACCCTGCTCCACCGGAAGTATCGCCCAAGCTGGGGTGGATGATTGGAGATCTGGAGATAGATCCATTTAATTCAGACCATATGTTGTACGGCACCGGAGCTACGATTTATGGCTCTAAAAATCTGACCAATTGGGATAAAGGCGGAAAGCTGGATATTTCAGTAGCCGCTAAAGGGGTAGAGGAAACGGCAATTTTGGATCTGGTGAGCCCTCCAACCGGCGCGCCTTTGGTGAGCGCAGTAGGTGATGTCTCTGGATTCAGACATGACGATTTATTCAAGGCTCCAGCTAAAATGCTGGATAATCCGACCTTTACAAGCAGCGAAAGCATTGATTATGCCGATCTGAAT
>NZ_WUDQ01000523.1:0-2587 GCF_009827695.1 Paenibacillus sp. OT2-17
CGTTCTTCTACAGATAGCGCAGCAAGCCAGCTTCCCGCAGGGCCAAATTGAATAGATGGTCCAGCTTGGCTAATACTCGCTGCCCAATCCTGCGGGGTTGCAATCCAGGCCAAACCTTTGGCGCGAACGACCTCCTCCGGCCAGTAGTTCATAAATTCAGCCAATCTCGCAGGATGAAATGGTCTTCTACGGCGATATACAAAGGAATTGATCCCATATTCGTCCGTTTCTGGTGTATGGCTTTCAAGCTCCAGCTCACGAATCCATCCAGCGGATTGACTAGCCTTGTCAAAATTGAACAACCCTGTATTCAAAATGTCCGAAGGAGCGACCTTTCCCTTGGAAGTACGAATGATTCGGGCTTCAGGCTGTAATCTCCGCAGCACACCCTCCAGCTTGTCCAGCTCCGCAGGCTGAACCAGATCGCACTTATTCAGAATCAATACATCACAGGTTTCAATCTGGTCAATCAGCAAGTCCGAGATATCGCGCGTGTCGTCTTCACCAGTAGCCTGACTGCGATCCAGTAGCGTTTCTCCCGATTCAAAATCATGCCAGAAACGATTCGCATCAACTACGGTCACCATGCAATCCAGTTTTGCCAGCGAAGCCAAATCAATGCCCGTTCCTTCATCAACGTATGTAAAAGTTTGAGCGATTGGCACGGGTTCACTGATGCCTGTAGATTCGATTAAAATATAATCAAAACCGCCTTGTTCCGTCAGCTTCTTGACCTCCAGCAATAAATCTTCACGCAATGTGCAGCAAATACAACCATTAGACAACTTGACCAGTTTTTCTTCTGTTCTGGACAAGCCGCCCTCTTTTTTAACCAGCTCAGCATCTATATTCACTTCACTCATGTCATTGACGATGACTGCCACTTTCATTCCGTCCCGATTGTTTAATACATGATTTAAAATCGTTGTTTTTCCTGCACCCAAATATCCGCTCAACACTGTTACCGGTATTGCTTTCTTATTCATCGTCGTTACGCTCCCTTGAATGTTGGCTTTTCATTTTCATTCTTTTTAAATCGTAACAATTACTATTAACATTAACTTTCAGTAATATACAGCATCCCTTTTACCTTGTCAACTGTAAGAAACTCTTGAATTGAATGATCTCAAGTTATTAATATGAGAAATAACGATACTTAAAGAATTAGGTGAATGCTATGCGCTCAATCTGGTTAGGTGTGTTGGCGGCTTTCTTTTTTGCTTTTACATTTGTTCTGAACCGGTCTATGGAGCTGTCTGGCGGGAGCTGGATCTGGAGTGCTTCATTGCGATACCTGTTTATGGTTCCTATTCTAGTCGTCATTGTGATGACCCAACAAAAGCTTAAGCCTCTTTGGAAAGTCATGAAGGAACAACCAGGAACGTGGTTGTGGTGGAGCTTCATCGGATTTGGCTTATTTTATGCTCCGTTATGCTTCGCATCGGCTTATTCACCAGGTTGGTTGATCGCGGGAACCTGGCAAATTACCATCATTTCTGGTTCTTTGCTTGTCCCTTTATTTGCTGAGGTTGTCCAGACGGAGAACGGCCCTGTCAAAATACGAGGAAAAATCCCCCTCCAGGGACTGTTGATGTCTCTCGTTATTTTAATCGGTATTATTTTTATGCAAGTCGAACAGTCGCAATCCATTTCTACCCAAGATTTTTTATTCGGTATTCTGCCTGTCATACTCGCCTCATTCGCCTATCCATTAGGTAATCGTAAAATGATGGAAGTCTGTGCGGGACGATTGGATGCCTATCAGCGTGTGCTCGGGATGACATTAGCCAGCTTACCCTTCTGGTTATTGCTTTCGTTATATGGAGTTTTCAGCGCGGGAATGCCAAGTAAGGATCAGACGATACACTCTGCTTTGGTGGCTGTGTTTTCAGGGGTGATCGCTACGGTTTTATTTTTTAAAGCTACAGATCAGGTTCGTGAAAATATGCAAAAGCTGGCGACCGTAGAAGCAACACAATCTCTGGAAGTTCTTTTTGCATTAATGGGAGAATTAATCTTTTTGTCTATCCCCATGCCGTCTCCTTTATCATGGATGGGTATGTTCATCGTCATCCTCGGCATGATTCTGCACAGTTATGTAACACATCATAAGAAAACCACTCAGCAAATCATATCTAAAAAGATAGATCCCATTTAGGGCATATTTATTCTTGTCACGGTCGTTCAAGTGTGGATCAGGCACCAGAAAAAAAGCAGCAGATCAAAGAGGAAGCTCCTGATCTGCTGCTTTTTTACCGATTATTTCTCACAAAGAATGATGTTTTATTACGAGTACGAAGTATTATTACCAAGCGTAGGCTTCTGGCGCAGGTTTTCCCGGACCGGGGAAAATCTCATTCAGCTTGGCAAGCACATCTTCGCTCAATTTGACCTCAGGTACCCGTAGAGCATCCTCTAACTGTTCTAAGGTCCGTGGTCCGATAATTGGAGCCGTTACGGCCGGATGGGACAGTACCCAAGCCAGTGCAATCACGTCTTCCTTTTCACCCAGCTCGCGGGACAATGCTGCAAATTGCTCCAGCTTCGCACGATTCTGCTCCACCTTTTCTTTGGCGCGTGCGCTGCG
>NZ_WUDQ01000524.1:0-2586 GCF_009827695.1 Paenibacillus sp. OT2-17
CCATAACAGGCATACGGATATCCGTTATCACCAACTCGGGCAAAAACTGCTTCACATGCTGCCAGGCTTCCATTCCGTCCTTGACCAGTACACATTCATAGAGACCGGAAAATTCCCGTTCGATCATAGCTTGAAGTCCCATTCGAATATTTTTCTCGTCATCCGCAATCAACAGCTTGGTCGTCATGGTCTGCCCCCCCTCATCATGTATCGTTTAGGCAAAATCAGGGTCACTGTCGTCGATTGTCCGGGGATGCTGTCCAGTCTTATGCCATACTCTTCGCCATACTGCATACTCAAACGGCGATGCACATTATACAAACCGATTCCCCCATTCATCCCGGGCTCGTGGGAATCCATATCCATTCGCGCTAGACCAGCCATGATGGCGTTTCTTCTTTCTTCAGATATCCCCACTCCGTTATCCTGTATGCGCAATTCTATAATATCCTGCTTAGGGCAGGCTTCAATCGTGATGCTGAATGGGCTTTGCAATGTACTCCAACCGTGCTTGATAGCATTTTCGACTACAGGCTGCAGCGACATTTTCAGCATCTCCAGTTCCATAAACGCCGACGATAGATGAATTTCCAATCCAATTTGGTTATCGTGGCGAATGTTCATGATGGCCACATAATGCTGAATATGGCGGATTTCATCTCGCAACGCAACACATGACCCGGACCATTGGAGATTATAACGCATCATCGAGCCAAGGGAAGTAAGGGCATCCGACAGCGGATACTGTCGTTCTATCTCCGCCATCATTTTTAAATTTTCCAATGTATTATAGAGAAAATGGGAATCAATCTGATGCTTGAGCGCTAGCAGTTCAGCCTCCTGAGCAGCGGCCTGCTTGTGTACTGCCTCGGCAATGAGTCCGTTAATCCGACTCAGTAGACTGCGAAAATATAGAGCCAGCTCAGCCACTTCTCCCCGCCCATATACTGGAATTCTAAGCTGAAAGTCACCCTCCTGCTCTACTTTTTTCATGGATTCACGCAGTGTATGTAGCTGTTTGAGAATGAAGGCATGCAGGGTATAAGAAATGACGGACATAAACAAAATCAGCATACTAATAATGAGCAGCATGGCATTGCGTTTCTGACGGAGATCACCCAGCGGACCGTCCAGCGCCACCACATTTAGCAAATAGGCGTCCAACCCTTCTATATAACGGTACATGCCGAGATAAGGCTTATTCTCATAGGAAAAATCAAAAGCACCACCCGGTCCCTGAACCTGGGACTGAAACAGATGGTGCACATGGGACAGAGGGATCGAAATTGAATCTGATTGAGAGGAAGCTGTAGCTATATCGGTAGAAGACATTGGTTTATCAGCGTTCCTTGAGCTGGAATCGTCGCCGTCTAGAATGAACATTTGCCATGCACGATCACGTTGTGGGATTCCAAATACTCTAGGTGAAAATAGCTCCAGCCTCATGTTTGTTTCTACCAACCCTGCGTGTCTTCCTCCGGTAGACTGAATTTCACGCAGCAGTGCCATATACTGCACTGTCTCACTTTCCTGCCGGGATTGCCCCAGAAGTAAGCTTTTCGGCCCCTTGTACATTTCCCACCATATTTTCCCTTGTCGGAGTTGGGCCGTTTTCAGCCAGGAAGCCTTAGGCAATCGTGATTCATTAAAAATCATTGGCCATATTTCATGTGCCTGAGGATTACTCGTATACAGTCGAATGTTCTCTACATTGGGATTACTGTACAGCAAGTGCTGTAAATTTGGAAACACATTCAAGTTGAATTGGACCAGCTCATCGCTGCTTATATCACGTTCCTCGGTCAGATAACGAAGTACGTTGCGATCTGAGATCGCAAGCTGTGCGGTTCGCTCCATAATTTCCATATTGCTGTGAATATGGGCCAGCTCTGTATCCAACACATACTGATTTTGTACGGTAATGTCTTGCATGGTATTCTCGTACAGTTGGTGAAAGGTATATAGCGAGAACAATACCACCGGAATTAAAATGACTCCGATATACGCGACAATGAGCTTAACTTGAAGAGAGCAACCGCCAAGCCGATCGGCCGTCCCCTTCATCCACTGCCATATAGTGCGGCGCAGCAGGCTCTTCATCTGTGAACGTGCACGGCCTGGCATGAAATCACATCCTTAGGGGTTCAATAGATTAAGTCATCGAATTAAATCATTTGGTGAACTGTTCAATTTTCTTAAGGTTTTCCTCATAGGCTTTTTGCTGATAGGCCATAACTTTGTCATATCCTGCTTTTCTGCGATCTTCCAAAAAGCGAGCAAACAGCTGGTCGAATTCCTCATCTGAGGAAGCCAGCAGCAGCTTCGGCAATGTCTTGCCCCAAATTTTATCTATCTGGCCTGACGCAATGCCCTCCGCCGAAGTTCCGGTCGGTTTGATATTGTCATATTGGGAGAAGCCTTTCGTCTTGCCTTTCGTCCAATCCTCTGGCTGCTTATACGGCTCGACGCTGGGCGGCGCCCACTGCAAATTCATATTCGTATCCATCAGCATCCAGAAGGTGAAGGAGGCTCCATATTTTTTATCAAAAGCAGAACGATCCTTGTTCAGCAGCTCCTGCACCTCTG
>NZ_WUDQ01000525.1:0-2581 GCF_009827695.1 Paenibacillus sp. OT2-17
GGATGGGACTACCATTTATCCGACACGTGATCTGGCAACAGCGATTTATCGTCATGAAGTGATGAAGGCTGATCGGTTGCTGTACGTCGTTGGTGGAGAACAGAAGTTGCATTTCCAGCAGGTGTTTGCGGTGCTGAAGCATGCAGGGGAGGCTTGGGCGGAGCAATGTGAGCATGTGCCATTTGGATTAATGCGGTTTGCGGGTAAGAAAATGTCCACAAGACGCGGAAAAGTTGTCAAACTGGAGGAGGTGCTGGATGAAGCTATAGCGCGTGCTCAAGCCATCATTACTCAGAAGAACCCCGATTTGCAGGAACAACAGGCAGTAGCTGAGGACGTTGGCATTGGGGCGATTATTTTTGGTGATTTAAAAAACAACCGGCTGAATGAAGTGGATTTTTCGTTGGTGGAGGCGCTGACCTTTGAAGGCGAGACCGGGCCTTATGTGCAGTATACTCATGCGCGCATACGCAGCCTTCTGGAGAAAGCTCACGCTCGCGTCGATGTTGATAACACCAATTCTAGCGACAACGCCCTTGTCCAAGATAGCCATTCTCGTGATTTGAATGACGTATCGGATGGAATGTTGGGTGACGCAGGTTGGGCGCTGCTTAAGCAGTTGGGTCGCTATCACGGACAACTGATACGTGCGGCTCGCCAACTGGAGCCATCGGTAATTGCGAGATTTGCATTGGATACGGCTCAGGCGTTTAACCGTTTTTACGCCAAGGAAAGGATTGTCGATGGTGGACAGTGGCGTATTCGGTTGGCGGAACAAACTGCCGATATTCTGGCATGCGCGCTGCAACTTCTTGGTCTGAAAGCACCGAATCGGATGTAAGCAAAGCGAACAAAGGGGAGCGAGTTTTTGCTGGCGGGATGACTGCTACCCAGACCTGGCTCTTCCAAAGGAATACTGTAAAAGATTAATCGGTTACAGGCACTTTTGGGTATGTATAAAGATTGTGAGCAGAAAAGAGTTAGACGGGTACACTAAACGCAGGTATTCCACTGTTTTGCAACCAATTTGTGCATATTTGAAACATTTGATGCTTTTATTGCGTCGGTAAGTGTAGAAGCAAAGTAAACATGGAGGTGTATCTCATGAAAAAGAACAAAAGCGTGACAGCTGCCCTGCTTGTCATCTGCTCATTGGCAGTAGCTACGTCGGCTTCTGCTTTTCGTGATATAAAGGGAGCTGAACAGGAGAAGATCGTAAACTCACTTCAGGACAAAGGAATTATTCAAGGAATAACCAAGGATAAATTTGCACCGGATCAAACGCTCACGTATGCACAAGGAGTACACTTGGTTGTTCGTGCAATGGATCTTCAGGTAATGCCTGATTTCACAACGGGTTCCTTTGCAAACATTCCGGCTTCTGCATGGTATGCCCAGTCCTATCGGATTGCAGCCCAACACCAAATCCCTTTGTCACCAGATATTGATCCAAGCACCCGTATGACAAGAGAACAATTTGCGAATATTCTGTATAAAGCAGTGAGTGCAACGGGTGAATATCCAACTGTCCGTATGTTAATTAATGTAGCGGATGGCAAAAAACTAGACCAGGAATCAAATGCAGCCGTTCAATTCCTGCTATTGACCAAAATTGCAAAATTGGACGAACAGAGCAACTTTAACCCAGATCGTAAAGTAACGCGGATGGAGGCAGCAGAAATGGTCTATAACGCATCCGAATTTGTACAAAGTCATAAAACGGTTGAAGCTACTCCTGAAAATCCGGCTGAGCCTGTAGATCCGGTTCAACAAAATAACATTAGTATGAGTATAGAGAAGGCAAATGACCAGCAAAACAAAGTGACAATCACCCGTCTGCAGGCACCTAATCCAGGTTACGGCATTGAAGTGGATCACATCGACTACGTAGATGATACGAATGCAGTAATTTACTACAAGCTGACTAGTCCAAAGCCAGGGGAAATGAATATTCAGGTCATTACGGATACCCACACAAGCACATTGGTAGACAGCAAGTATAAGGTTACGCTTAAAGCAGTAGATGGAACAGTGCTTCCGCCCACAGGAACAGGCACGTCTGTAGCTAAATAAAATTACGAGCCCTATGTTATAGATATAAATAAAACCAACGAGCCTCCAATTTGTAGGGGAGACTTGCTGGTTTTTTTCATACCAAATGTTAATCGTTAGCCCTAAGCAATAGGGCTATTCAAGCTTTAAATGCTGACTTTGCCTGCAAGCAGGTCATCTTGCGCAGAAGGCGTAGCAGAGGATGAAGCCGAATCTGTTGCAACTGTTCCCGACTGGAGCTGATACATTTGGAAGTAACGACCGCCTTGGGCCATAAGTTCGTCATGGCTACCCCGTTCAACAATTTCACCCCGATGAAGCACCAAAATTTGGTCTGCACTGCGAATGGTGGACAAACGGTGAGCAATGATAAAGGTCGTACGTCCCTTCTTGAGTACCTCAAGAGCGGATTGGATGAGCGCTTCCGTTTCGGTGTCAATATTGGCAGTAGCTTCATCCAGAATTAAAATTGCGGGATCAAAGGCTAGTGCACGAGCGAAGGAAATAAGCTGGCGTTGCCCGGCTGATA